>JBDNHX010000249.1:0-2949 GCA_041688565.1 Planctomycetaceae bacterium | reverse complement strand
TTTGGGGCGGTTTTGCATCGCTTCGTCCGCCAGAGGAAAGGGCTCACAGCGATCTTCATGAACATGTCAGACTTACCAAGGTCGTCTCCTGTCTACATGCTCATCTCTGATCACCATGTCCTGCATGACAGGATTCGTTAAACCCGCGAAGCATTGCGTGAAGGCCATCTTCTCACACGACCACTCGCCGCATCCGGTCATGTTATTGGAAGCAATGGCGTCGAGTCCGTACGCGGATTCAGAACTTACTGAAACCCGGTATCTGCAAAGACGAAGCGGTGATTCATCCAATCATCAGCAAAGGCCGCCCTGGACAAAGAAGACTCGTGATGTCTCCGAGTGAGACGATATGAGGCACTGTCGATGACAAAGTTTGAAGCCCCATGCGATGAACAAAATACGGCTCGCGGGAAGGGACTGGCGAGTCTGTTAACAATCTGGCAGAAGCTCACTGCAACGAAATGAACCGCCCGGTGCGGACCCGCACGCCGCGTGGGTTGGGAGGGGCCTCGGAGCAATTCGGGTCCCTTGTCCCTATTCTTTTCGGCTGCAGGCTCATCTCGCCTTTGCTGCCGCCTTTACTAATCCCACAAGATCGTCACCCGTCACAATGCGATTCTTCGCGTCGATGTACGCGTTTTCGACCTCGTCAATGGTGGTCGAAATACTAGCTCGTTTAAGCGCGATGTATGCATCGATCAAGATCGATGGTGGATTGCCACGAAGTCGCATCGCGACGATCTGCACCAACGCCACGGGTGTTCCGTGCAAGAACGCTCGAAACCACGGGCGCCCCACAAGAACAGCAACAGCAATAAAGATCAGAGCAAAAAATGCGCTAATCGCGAAAGCGGCAAACACGACAAATTTCTGCGTGAAGTCCACGTTGCAGTCCCTCGTGGTTGTCGAACCGACCCGCATCACCGGATGCGGCGGGAAGATTGTCAATTTTAAAAACCGTGGCTGCCGCACTCCGGTGCATGCGGTTGGTACGCCTGTTATGGCGTATGACTGATGGGGTGAAATTCCCCTGTACGAGAACGAAGATCGTGAAAAGCCAGCATACCAACTGCGACCTGTGCGGGCCGTGAGACCCCAATGTTCTCGTGGTGGTGTTACGAGTCGTCATATGGCGTTTGGATACTTCACGGACTCATTACTGCATCGGACACGCAATGGGCCGCATCAAATAGCACAGCAGCGGTCGCGCGAGCTCCGTGACGGAGAGTCTCGCAGCCAACCAACGACCGCCTGCCTGCTGCCAGGGCACAGTTGTGGACCTGCAATCGGGGCTCTGCTTACTTCGACTGCGGCTTAGGCTGCTTCGCCTTCGTCTTCTGTACCTCTTTGTCTGCCTTCTGCTTCTTGCCCTTTTCCTTATCCTTCTTGCCGCCTTTGTCGCCCATTTCGTTGTTCCTACTGTATGGCCAAACGTCGTTCGGGAGATTCGTTATCTCCAGTGAACAACATTGTCACCAACAACGTCCGCGATGTCCAATCGACTCAACCGCTTTCATGGATATCCTGCGATAGACCTCATTTTTTCTCACGAACACGCTCTTCTCCGTCCGGGCCATGCGTTATCCTGTTGCTGCTGAGACCACTGAGCCGCCTCGCCGACCGTGTGCAGAACTACGCCACGCGCGTTGAAACAATCAGCCCCACGGAAAACGCGTATCCGAACCGTTTTTTCGTGACGCCACATGGAATAAGACCGTGACCATAGTTATTGTCGCTGAGAAGCCGTCTGTTGCGCGTGATATTGCGCAGGTCGTCGGCGCACAGGCGCGGGCAACCGGTTGGCTGCACGGCAATGGATATGTGGTCACGTGGGCGATAGGGCATCTCGTGGGCCTGGCACAGCCACATGAGATCAATCCCGAGTGGAAAGTGTGGCGTGCAGAATCGCTGCCGATGCTTCCCGACCACTGGCCGCTGTCGGTGCTAGAGTCCACAAAAGACCAGTTCAGCATCGTCAAAAAACTGATTCAGGGCCGCGATGTTGAATACGTGGTTTGCGCCACAGATGCTGGACGCGAGGGCGAGTTGATTTTCCGTTTACTTTACGAGGCCACAGGGTGCGGCAAACCGGTTCGTCGGTTGTGGATTTCGTCGCTGACTCCCAGCGCGATCAAGTCAGGGTTTCTGGCGATGAAGGATGGACGCTCGTACGACTCGCTGGCGGCGGCTGCCCGAGGTCGTGCACAGGCGGATTGGCTGGTTGGCATGAATTTGTCGCGTGCGTATACGATCGCACACGGCGAAACTCTTTCCGTGGGCAGGGTGCAGACGCCGACGCTGGCTATGCTTGTCGAACGCGAAAAGGAAATCCGCGAGTTCGTTCCCGAAGCCTACATCGAAGTTGTCGGCACGTTCGGCGCCACGCCCTACACCGGCACGTGGTTCAAGACCGGCGAATCACCCTCCAGCGAATCGAAGCGGCTCCCGCCCGACGGGCAGAACGCGCGGGCCATCATCGATCGAGTCAAGCTCGCTGGCACGGGCTTGATCGAGTCGATGACGCAGGAGAAACGTCAGATGCCGCCTCCTCTGCTTTACGATCTCACCGAGCTTCAGAGGCACGCCAATCGGCTTTGGGGATTCAGTGCCAAACGGACACTCGAACTCGCGCAGGGCTTGTACGAGTCCAAAAAACTCCTCAGCTATCCCCGTACGGATAGCCGGCATTTGTCGTCGGATGTGGCCGCAACGTTGCCGCAGGTGGTTCAGGCGATTCGGGGTGCTTATGAGACGCAGCTCGCCAAGGGGACAGGCTCGCGCGTGCTGGGTCGGCGGTTCGTGGACGATGCCAATGTCACCGATCACCATGCGATCATCCCGACGACGACGGACCCGACACAGGTTTCGCTCAGCAGCGATGAGCGACGTATCTATGACCTTGTGTGCCGTCGGCTGCTGATGGCATGGCACGAGGATCATCTCTCGGCG
>JBDNHX010000248.1:0-3728 GCA_041688565.1 Planctomycetaceae bacterium | reverse complement strand
GTTCCCGCGAAGGCTCGTTGATAGATCACGCTCAAGGCGGTCCAGGAGAAAGAATCCTCCGGCGCCAACTCGCTCACCCGCACAGCATTGGCAACCGCTTTGTCGTGCTGGTTCAGTTTGCCGTACAGAACGGCCAACGCTGAATACGCGAGCGCATACGTGTCGTTTTCAGCAAGCAGTTCGCCGAGCTTCTCAATGGCGGCTTCCGGCTGCCCGCTGTCTTTGAGTTTCATGGCCGCATTGTAAAGTTCGTTCGTCGTAGCCAACGTTGCTTCCCTATTATTTCAGTGTTTAAGTGGAGTTGTTGATCAGAGTCATTTGACACGGATTATTCCGTGCTGCTGGCCCCGTCGAGTTTTCTGTTCAAGGCGGCTTCCAGCGTATGCCAGCATAGAGTAGCGCATTTGACTCGAATCGGAAACTGTTTCACGCCCGAGAGAAATTGCAAGTCCCCCAGGTCCACGGGCTCAGTGGTTAACGGCTTATCGCCCGGAAGGCTTCCTATGAGCAGTTCACGAAACTGCTTCGCCAGAATCTCCGCTTCGGCTCGCGTTTTCCCCTGCAGAGCTTCCGTCATCAGCGACGCGGATGCAGTGGAGATCGCGCAGCCAGAACCGGTGAACTTCACTTCCTGAATGCGATCATCGTCGAGCTTCAGAGACAGATGAATCAGGTCTCCACAGCTACGATTGAACCCGTCAGCTCGGTGAGTAGGATCCGTCATCGGCCCAAAGTTGCGAGGGTCCTGCTGATGATCGAGGATCAGATCTTCATAGATCTCGCGAAATTCTTGGTCTAACATGGAAACACCTTTATCACTTTCCGAATCGCCAGCAAAGCCCGCTCAATCCTGTTTGCGGGGATCTTCCCTTTCAGACATTGTCGAGCCCATGATCGGCCAGCAGAATCGTTTCCAGATGCTGTCTCAGAGCCGGAACTTCCACACCACGCACGACATCGTTGGCAAACGCAAAGATTAACATTGTCCGCGCCAGATCTGAAGGAATGCCGCGTGATCGTAGATAGTAAATGGCCTGTTCATCCAGTTCACCCACCGTGGCGCCGTGAGTGCAGCGGACGTCATCGGCATAGATTTCCAGTTGCGGTTTGGTGTCTACAATGGCATCGTCCGACAACAGTAGAGCCTGATTGCTCTGCTTTGCGTCCGTCTTCTGAGCGTCCTGATGGACGTAAATCTTGCCGTTGAAAACGCCTTTCGACCGGTCGTCCAGAATACCCTTGTAGAGTTCAAAGCTGTTGCAATGCGCCCTGGCGTGATCGATCCGCGTGCGACAGTCCATGTGCTGATCGCCGGCGGGCATGTACAGCCCGTTGAGAGTACACACGGCTTTTTCCCCGTCGAGCCTGCAATTCAACTCGTTGCGACTCAGATCACCGCCAAAGGAAAAGTAGTGCGAACTGAAGTGACTGCTCGCCCCCTGATAAACCTGAGTCGTTGCCACGTGCAGAGCGTTAAGCTGCTCATGTTGCAATTTGTGATGATCCAGATGAGCCGAATCGTGAAGTTCCACTTCCGTCACTGCATTGGTGAAATAGGCGGCCCCATCCAGTCCGTGATAGCTCTCAATCAGCGTGGCTCGACTGTTCTTGCCGACGGAGATCAGATTCCGCGGATGACTGACCACGGGTTCGTCCGCGACGGAGAGAAAAATCAGATGAAACGGTCGATCGACGATGACGTCATCCGGTACAACAATGTTCGCTCCGTCTTCGACAAAGGCCGTGTTCAACGCGATGAACGCAGAATGCTCGAAAGCGACATGCTGCCCCAGGCGAGACTCGATGGACTGCGGACGCGTGATAATCGATTGCGCCAAACTCTCGGCGATCACGCCGTTCGTAAGCGGATGCAGATGAGACCATTGAGGAGCATAGCGGCCGTTGATGAAGACCAGCCTATGAAAGTCTGGGTCCAGAATGGCTTCTTTCACCAGGCTCTCGATGCCTGACGCAGCGCCTTCCGCCGACTCAGCAATCTGGAATGACCGCGCGGCGAACGGTGCGATGTTGGTGAATCGCCAGTCTTCATCCTTCGTTGTCGGGATGCCGAGCTTCGTAAACCGGTTCAATGCGCGTTCGCTCAGCGCTCGCAACGACACAGGAAAGGTGTCAGCGCGAGCGTCATGGAACCGCTGGTAGGCATCCAGATAAGCATCTGTTTCAGTGGCAATCATTATTTAGTCGCAATCATTGAAGGTTCTCTCAAAATTACGGAAACCGAGTGATCCGTCGCACCGCAAACGACTCGACCGGATTCTTCCACAATGGCGTGGACTTAATCCGCCGCAGGAGGCAAGCCCCGGTTTAGGACTTCTGATTCGCCGAGAAAACCGGGGCTAGCGTCCTTCGGCAGTCACTTTCCCATAGTAGACCTCACTCTCCGAGTGAGGCAGGCCGCAAAACGCGGCCCTTAGCATTCGTCACTCGGAGAGTGACGGCTACTTTAATCGCAAAGTAAGTACCATTAGGCTAGCGCCGTTCGGCTAATACTGATTCTGCCCTAAGTCCACGCCATTAAGATTCTTCCAGGCGGGGTTATCTTTCAACAGTATTCCCTACACGCTACACAGCGGCTGCTGATGCGGTGGTCGAATGTGTCTCGAGGAACCCATAGCCCTTGTCTTCCAGCTCGAGAGCCAGAGTTCTATCACCGGACCGAACGATGCGTCCTTCAGCCAGTACGTGGACTTGAGCCGGCACGATATAGTCGAGCGGTCGCTGATAATGCGTCACCACGATGATCGCTCTGTCAGGGCCACGCAGCGTATTCACACCATCGGCCACAATTCGTAACGCATCAATGTCCAGGCCCGAATCCGTTTCATCCAGCACGGCCAGCTTGGGCTGCAGCATCGCCATCTGCAGGATCTCGTTCCGCTTTTTCTCGCCACCGGAAAATCCTTCGTTGACTGAGCGTTCCATCATACTCTTGTCCATGCCCAGCAACTGCATATTGTCCTTGAGCAGTTTCAGAAAACTGGTCGTGTCGATCAGCGGTTGGCCATGCTGCTTGCGGATTGCATTCATGGCGGCCTTGAGGAAATATTTGTTGCTGACGCCAGGGATTTCGATCGGATACTGGTAGGCCAGAAAGAGTCCTGCGGCGGCGCGCTGTTCGATGTCCATCTCGAGCAGATTCTCGCCGTTGTAAAGGATTTCTCCCTGAGTCACCTCGTAGTCTTCACGACCGGCCAGAACGTGGGCGAGCGTACTTTTTCCGGAACCATTCGGTCCCATAATGGCGTGAACCTCGCCAGCATTCACCTGCAGATTGATGCCACGCAGGATGTCCTTATCTTCGGACTTCGCGTGTAGGTTTTTGATTTCCAGCATGTTTATTCTTTCGTATAAAATGTTCAGTGGGCGGGCGGGAAACCAGTTGCCCGAGCGGCAGGCTTTCGCTGAACGAAAATCACTGTCCGATTCTAGTCCGGGTTCAATTCTAGTCCGGGTTCAATTCTCGTCCGGGTTCAATTCTCGTCCAACCTTACCCAACGCTGCCTTCGAGACTGACGCTCAGCAGCTTTCTCGCTTCAACCGCAAATTCCATTGGCAGCACGTCGTAGACTTCCTTGCAGAACCCGTTGACGATCATATTGACCGCGTCCTCAGTCTTGAGGCCGCGCTGTCGACAGTAATAAATCTGGTCTTCGCCCACCTTGGACGTCGATGCTTCGTGTTCCACCTTCGCCGTGGTATTGCGGACC
>JBDNHX010000247.1:0-42694 GCA_041688565.1 Planctomycetaceae bacterium | reverse complement strand
GTCGCGGCCGTAACTATCCCGGCCGCTCCGTTATTAAATGCCACGGTGTTGTTGGAAACAATCGGATCAAAGCCGGTGCCGGTGATCACAATCTCGGGCGATGTCACCGAAAGACTGGTTGTCGAGGATGTCACGGTGACACCGCTCAGCATCGCACGCGCTTCAAGCATTTCAAAAGGAAATCCGTACAGCCCGGAAGACTGAGTCGGACGTCCGAGACGACGAGACTGGCGTTGCGGCCTGATGGAGGTAGCGAGAGATTCCAGGAAACGAAACCAACCTTTGAATGCCATCTTAAGTCTCTCGTATACGGAACCTGCTCAGGACATCCGGCTCGACTAACGCTGCCCGAACGATTTCAGGCGTCGAGTTCTGGTTCAGCATTGCGCAGACTGCTGAATCCGTCACGCATGGCGCAACGCGGCGACATCGTTTGGTGAGTTATCGCAACATGTTTCGTTGACTTGCAAAAAAACTGAGCTCGCAGTTTCTTTTATTTTCGGGCGGGAAACGCGGAAGTCCGCGTTCAACCCTGCGTGATAAATAAAATTCGACGGTCGCTTCGTCTGGTCCCGTTGTAGCGACAATTCGCGACGCAGTCGCACGGCGCGGCAAGTGGATGTGCCGTGCCGGATACAGCGGTTTTCAGGTATGCTCAGTGGCGATCAAGCCTCATTCCAGGGTCTCTCCACTTTCGCTGCGCGATGCCTGATTTCCACACAAACGTCGGTGAAACTCGCGACCTGAACCGCAACGCGGTAGCGGGTTGTTGAGTTAATCGTAACCCGCTGCGTCAGCGAGGGATGTTGGAAAAAAACGCGGGCAATGGTATCCCTCACTGACGTGTCGGGTTGTGAAACCCCATTAAACTCTCGCTCGTCACCGAGATCTGGACTCGCGCGAATGGTCTCTATTTTCGTTGCCACAGTGCGCGATATATCGGAAGTCCGAGCTTGCGTTTCTTGCGTTCAAAGCTTGTGTGATAATCCATGTCGTGATCGGCATCCCGTTGCTCTGGCGGCGGGCAGATCGAAAAATCCGGATGGTCATCCATCAGTGCGCGGACCATTTCAAAGTAATCGGCCACGTCGGTCCAGTGATGAACAAATCCGCCCGGACGCAGAATACGAGCCAGCAGGCCTGTAAACTCGAAGTTGAAGATTCGTCGTTTCTGGTGCCGCTTCTTCCACCACGGGTCAGGAAAATAAACATGCGCTGCATGCACTGAACCAGGTTCAATCATTTCTGACAGAACGATCCTACCATCGCACCCAAGAACTCGTGCGTTGGGCAGATCCTGTTTCATCAGCCGAGTGGCCGTCCGTCGTCCTTCGCGATAATCAATCTCAAGACCCACAAAGTTTGTGTCAGGAGTCGTTACGGCGGCGTTAAACAGGAACAGACCACGACCGCAACCGATGTCGATTTCCACCGGATGATCGTTTCCGAAGAACTCATTCCAGGTGAGACTTTTTCCGATGTCTTCAACGGTCTGAAACCACGGCTTCAGTGGCTTGAAGGGAACACTTTGCATGGGGCACTCAGGGTATCAGGCAGACTTGTTGACGGTAACGCCCAGCATCTTACCTTCAAACATCAGTTCTCCGTCGACGAAGCCCTGAAAAATGAATTGAGCCAGACGGCGTGCCATCACGCGCGTCACGCGGGCCATCAGATCAAGTCGCTGCCCGGGATAGATGGGCTTGCGAAAACGAACTTCATCCATTCCGCCGAAGCCCAGATAATCTCCGCCGATCAGGTCATACTTGCGAGCATAAAAGCCGCCCAGCTGAGCAGCCGCTTCGCACTGCACAACACCTGGCATTAAAGGATAACCGGGCATGTGGCCACGAGCCCAGAATTCCGAATCGGTCAGCTGTTTGTATCCGACGATCAGATGTTGTATCCGGTCCACGTAAACGATGGCGCTCAATTGTTCCATTTCGAATCGCTGCGGATTCACCTGACGGATATCTTCCACGGTAAACAGCGGCTTGCTGAAATCCAGTGATTTCAGGTCATAAATTGGTTCAGAAGCCATCGACCATTTTCTCCAACACTCACACTTCCAAACACATGCACTGAGAACGCCGAAACGCACGCAGCGTCCGCAGTTTTGCGGCTGGATCCAGTGACCCTCCGGAAAGTTTGCGAATTCCAATAGGAACGCACGCGTCTCGCAAGGCACTGACTGCATTCGCCCGAACATTTTTTCACATCTGTGCAGTTTTGTGCTCATTGTCGCGCAGTGGTTCGTTTTGAGCCCCCTCAAGACTGTGCATTTCGGGGTTCTTTTTTTTCCCTGTTGCCGTTTGCCACAGAATCCTGCCATTGAGTTAGATCTCTGAGTTCGCGACTTTTGACTCGAAGTTCATCTCTCAGACGGCGGCGAAATTCTGAGTCCGACGGAGTCTCTCTGTTTCCATTCTCACCCTGGAAAACGGCCGTGGCTTTGACCTGCGTGAGCCTCATTTCGCGAGCCCGCGGCTGGCGATTGAGATCTTGTGGATTTCAGGTTGGCTGCTTGTCAATCCGTTGTTGATGTCTCGATGTGCATCGTCCCTCGCGAGGACCTCGGAATCCAGAGGCATCTCAGTTTGCCATCGTCGATCTGGCACAGTTATTGCTTTTCGAAGCAAAGTCAGCGGCGACAAATTTGAATTGTGCCGCGAAGACCAGTAACACAAGTTACCTAAAAGGACCCCACGCATGCGCAAGAATGATCCCGTGTCTCATGTCATGACCACGAACTTAGTCACCCTCGATCTGAGCGACCCCATCTCCAAAGCTCGCCAGCTGTTCGAACAATCTGGCATCCATCATCTGCCGGTCATCAATGGCGGGGAACTTGTGGGTCTGCTGACATGGACGGATTTCCTTCGCATCAGCTTTGGTGAATTTGGCAACCAGGATGTGCGCAGCCTCGACGCCATGCTTGACCACACTTACCGCCTGAAAGACGTGATGAAGTCTGGCCCCGTAACGATGTCCTCGACAGGTACCGTCCGCGATGCCGCTCAGATTCTCAGCAGCCAGGGCTTTCATTCAGTGCCGGTTGTCGACGGTCAGAAGCTCGTTGGGCTGGTGACATCCACCGACCTGATTCGATATCTGGTTGAGCAGTATTAGTATTTTTTAGCGCAGTACTCCCATCGCTACGTGCCAATCGCGACTCCCGCAAGCAACGCCTTCCCCGAGCCCCAAAGGAAATCCTTTGGGGCTCTTTTTTTTTTTTCGTTCCAGGGCTCCAGCCCTGGAAGGCACTGCCCGGAGGCGCCTGCCTCCCCATCCACCCCTGTCCCGAATGCTTTTCACCCAGCTTCCCACCAACGTCGATCAGTGCCTGACCAGCGGCCACACCTCAATCCCCCAACCAGCAGCGCCCCGCCGAATCCAGCGCAGTGAATACCCAATCAATCGCCAACGCACAGCGACCCTGGAGCGTTTGGCAGAGCAATCAGCGGAAAAAATAGTCTTTACGCCCCTTCAGACTCGTATAGCATCCGTTTTCGGGGCAGACTCCCGATCACAGAAAGTTATTTGCATGGCAGCAACCCCCGCAGACGGATTCCACAATTTCGCCATCATTCGACCGGGCGACGACAACCGGGATCGGATGATGTGTTCTGATTGCGGCTGGATTCATTACGAGAATCCTCGAATCATCGTTGGAGCCGTCGTCCGCTGGCAGGACCAGATCTTGTTTTGTCGCCGAGCCATTCGGCCGCGGTATGGCTACTGGACTCTGCCCGGCGGATTTATGGAACTCGGCGAATCTCCGGAAGAGGGAGCTTGCCGGGAAGTCCTTGAAGAATCAGGCGCCGAGATTCGGATTCAGTCGCTGCTCGGGATCTATTCGGTTCCTCGGATTGGCCAGGTGCATCTGATCTATCTGGCGGATATGGCCGAACCTCGATTTCAGGCTAATGAGGAAAGTCTGGAAGCACGCCTTTTTCCGGCTGGTGATGTGGGAATCCCGTGGGACGAACTGGCCTTTCCTGTCAACCACTGGGTGTTACGGGACTTCCTGTCACTCGCCGGGCAACCTGTCTCACAACCATTCACCGCAAAACCCGAAGATCTGCTGCAGCGAATGTCGAAGGTGGATTATCATCCCGACTTTCCACCGCCCGACGTCATTCCACCGCCCTGAGTCGCTCGATGAACCTGATTCGCTGAATGAAATGGAGTAAGGCGTGCAACAGCCCGTTTCCTGCGGCTTCCTGATCCTTCGAGGACAGCCCATTGATTCGTTTCTGCTGATGAAACACGCGCGCCGCTGGGATCTTCCCAAAGGCCACGTGGACGAAGGCGAAACCGAACTGGAATGTGCTCTGCGCGAACTTCGCGAAGAAACAGGCATTCTGGAAACGGACATTTCGGTCGATCCGCACTTTCGCTTCGAAAATCGCTATCTGGTGAATCAGAAGCGATACGGCGGAAAAGGGCTGATTGAAAAACAACTGCTTGTTTTTCTTGCGAAGCTCATTCGCCCCGTCAACATCGTCCTCACCGAACATGACGACTTCCACTGGTTCGACTGGGATCCTCCTCACCGCATCCAGGAATGGACGATCGACCCGTTGCTCCACGCCGCTCATGACCACCTGAAAAAATCGTGATCGCATCCGCTGTGCTTCTGCGGTTGCCCGATTGTCTTCAACGAATGTCTCAAAAAACAGGATGCGGCTCAGCGAGGCAAGCCACTGACCGATGAAGCCTGACTGGAATCGATAGCGCGACGGCTCGGCCTCGAATCCGCCATGCGTCCTCAAGGCCGAAAACAAATTCGTATTCCAAAGGACGAGGCAAACAAAGAGACCTGACCCAATACAGTTCGGCACGGCGTTTGATGTGGTTGCGGCGAAATCCGGAGAAATATTGTGTGCGCTGATGCGCGCGCGTTCTGAAGTTGCCAGGCTTCATATATGGAAGAAGATGGCAACACACACTCATTGCCTGCATGCTGATTGCTTTGTGGACCAGCCGCAAGCCGACGAAGCGGACGTTTGCAATGATCTGTTTCTACATCTGCGGCCTTGCCAGCGAAGACGAACTGATGCCTCACATCGAAAAGCTGAAAAAACAGACGTCATAATTCGCGGGGTGCGTTTCGCATCTCGTCCGCCGCCGTCTACGCTGCTCGCACATTTCGCCGCACGCCACTCACGCTCCCTCGACACGCCCTGAATCTTCGCGTTTCATTAATCGCGACACTCTCCGATCCGCTACCCTCTTCGCGCTGCGATCGCCGAGCCGAACAGTACGGGGCCTGACTCTATCGCAACCCAAAAAATCGGCAGCCGATTGCAAGATGCGTGGGTACGATGGCAGGACTTCAAGCTGGTTGCCAAAGTGTAAGGCACCGGTGTATCGGCGCGCGTGACGCGGCGAAACCGCACGGGCCGAGTCGCTTGTTCACCGACGGTTGCCAGCACTTCGGCACCGAAGCCGCCGGTATGATT
Source organism: Planctomycetaceae bacterium (assembly GCA_041688565.1). Classification (GTDB taxonomy): domain Bacteria; phylum Planctomycetota; class Planctomycetia; order Planctomycetales; family Planctomycetaceae; genus SXXK01. The sequence goes on along the minus strand of JBDNHX010000247.1, from coordinate 37,229 downwards.
GTCTTCATGCACGACCAACAAGCGGCCTGTCCTGGATGCCGAAGCGACAATCGTATGTTCGTCCCAGGGTGACAATGAGCGCAAGTCAAATAGATCGATTGATTAACCAGCGTCCTCCAATGTATTCACGACCTCTCGACAGGGACGAACGGGATTTCCCCAGGTCACCATCGTCAGTTCCTGTCCGCTGCTTATCTGGCAGGCGCTCGCAGGGAGAACAAATTGTTTTGCAGCCTCGTCGGAAGTGGAGCCGTCGGCGGCGTTCAGACAACTCTTGGGATACAGAAAGATCGTCGGACGTCCGGAGTCGAAGGCTGCGTTCAGCAGACCCGCTGCATCAGCGGCGGTGGAAGGCATGAAGACATCGATACCGGGGATGTGGACGGCAAAGCCGTCCATCGTTTGCGAATGAAAAGGACCCAGCCCTGGTTTGTAACCGCCACAGGTCGCCATCACGATGACCGGACATTCCCAGCCACCGTTCGTGCGCCAGTACATTGTCCCCATTTCATTCACGATCTGATTAAACGCCAACGGCAGAAAGTCCGCGAATTGTAGAAACGCGACAGGACGCTGGCCGGCCAGCGCGCGTCCGATCGCGGTGCCGACGATGGTCGATTCCGACAACGGTGCGTTGACGACGCGGCCGGGAAACGCACTGCTCAGACCACGAGTCACTCCGAACACATCCCCTTTGGGTCTTCGATATCTTGCCCATAAAGACATACCCGTTCGTCAGTAATGCAGCAAGTTTATTTGGGAATTTGCTGAGAATCGCAAAAAGGAACATTCTACATTACGGAAAAGTACAATTTTCTCTGATGTGCCTCGTCCAGTTCGCCGAGGATGCGGCGGCAGCACGTGGCCCCGCTTTTGAGTTTTGGGGGCCACCACGTCAGGTGGTCGTGGATAGAGCCCCAGCAAATTGAGGGTGGATGAGTTGCTTCCGCCGTTCCACGGCGGAGGTTGGCAAACAATCGTGTCCCCACGCTGAAGCGTGGGGCTACGTGCTGGGCTCGCTCCACGAGCGGAATCGCAGCGGAGCCTGATGGTTACCACGCGATCCGCGCGCGTCGAAAGTCAATATGAGGAGGTCAATAGGGGTCAGGAACCAATAGTGCGCAGCACCCTGCGGGCCATTTGACGATTGGTTCCTGAACCCTTTTCTGAGCCTCGGGGATTGACTCTTCGGTCGAGTCCGACCACAAGCTGAGCCCACCAGTAAATTCCGGAAAGGAATATTTTCCTCAGACGACCGGTTCCTCTATCATGGACCAGGAAGAGCCCCATGATTTGCTGCAGCAGATCGGAGTTCGTCCGCAATTTTCTCTGCTGTCGCGTGAGGTCGATTCATCATGGAGCGAATCATGTCCCGCTGCCTGCTGGTTGTCGTGGCCAGTCTGTTCTGCCCAGCAACCTGCCTGGCTCAGCAGGATGACCTGCCGGTCGCGAGTGTGCCGCCGGTTGCCAGTCTGACGATCGATGAGGTTGACGCGGCGATTGTGCTTGGGGCTGACAAAAGTTCGCGTCTCTTGAGACTCGTCGTGCGAGTCTCACTGACGAACAAGGGGCAGACATCTTTCAAAGTGGATCGGGAACAGTTCCGTCTGCTGGCCAATGGTAAACCGACTCCGCCTGCGCAGCCTGATGCAGGCGAAACGTTTCCGAAGCGCACGGTTCTGCCCACGGAAGTTTCGACAGGCCTGCTGCTGTTTTCCGGAATCCCGCTCACCGGTGAGGAGATCCCGTTCACTTTGCAATGGGCCGAAAATCTGTCCGCACTGCCCGCCGTGCCTGATACAAATCAGCAGGCTCCAAAGAAGAAAACGGAATCAGCCCTCAGTGATCCGTCCATTGCACCTGCGGCTGATCCCGGGGTTCTCAGTGTGAATTTGAACCAGGAAATTCGACGCCTGAACCGTGTAGAAAAATCAAGGCTCGGCCCGGACGGCGAACTACAGGTGCTGACAGTTCATCGTGGTCTGGATATCCTGGCAGCGTGGACTTTGCGTGATGAACTGGAAGCCTTGTCGGCGGCTCGTATCAAACGACTGCTGTTCGTTCCCGCAGCAGGACAGCAGATTTCGGTGAGCGATGAATTTTCGATCTGGCTGACGACGATGCTCACGAGCGGCGCGGATGTGGCCGGACAAGTGTCGCCGATTCCGATGCCAAGGGTGACTGCTTCGTTCAAACATATTTCTCTGGCCGACTTCAAAGAAGCCATCGGGAGGCCGTACCGTAATGGACGTCGTGGAGTTCAGCAGCATCGGTCTGTTGATGATGCCGTTTGTGCTGCGCTGACTCCCTTGTATCGATTTGTGCCGGTCGAACAGGCGATTGCCGATCTCAACAGTCCGAACGCCGGGATCCGCCGCGCGTCAATTGCCGGAGCGGTAGATCGGCTGACGGTCGAACAGGCCAGTGCGATAGTCAACAAGGCGAACAGTGGCTTCGAGAGCCAACAGCTGGAAGTGGCTTCGTACCTGAGCCTCATTCCGGGAAAAGCGGCGGTTGAGGCGTTACGGGACATGTGCCTGAGCGAGAATTCCAAAGTCGCTTCGGTGGCGCTGCGATCGCTGGCCAGAAGCCGGGACGATTCTGCGGAGGCGGCAATGGCCGAGATCTGGAAAGCCGGTGAGACCACGCCTTCGCTGCAGTCGCAGGCTGTTCAGGCGATTGTCGAATCGCCTGATGATCGGTGGCTGCCGCTTGTGGCGGATTATGTGTCGCTGTTTCTGAAACAGGCGACTCAACCGGATGCCGCGACCATTCCATCGGATTCCATTCCGTCGGCATTGATGTTCCTTCACAAGCGGCGGGGAGTTTCCACGGATTCCGAAGTGCGGCGTGCATTGCTGAAGATTCGCAATCCTTCGGTTCAGGACACGTTTCTGCAGCACCTGATGCAGGCCGAACATCCGAGCAATGAAGCCATCATTCGTGAATGTGTGACTGTCCGTCTGAAAGATGGTCAGGTGTCTCCGGTCATTGCGAACGCCGCAGCACGGTATCGCGATTCTGCCTGGACGGAAGCTCTGATGTCCACCTTTACGATGGCTCGCAACGATAATCGTGCATCTCCGCAGTACTTTCACGCGGCACTGGAATGTGCGTCTCATGAACAGCTTGACGCGATGGCCGAAAATCTGACTTCCTTTAATGTCAATCATCGCGCCGAATTGTTGCAACACCTGGCTCGGATCAACCATCCGCATTGGCGGCCGATGGCTGCAGGATTAATCAGTAATCCCAGCGAGCGGTGCAGTGAAGTGATTCAACTGCTGTCGCAGGATGCTTCGGAGGAGTCTCTGCTGATCCTGCGAACTCGCCTGGAAGAATACGTCCGGCATCTGGAAGGCACTCCGGATGCCTCCGTGGAAGGTCAGCACTTTTTTCAGACTCTGATGGTTCACATCTCCATGTTCGTGCATCCGGAATGTCGGCGCGTGATGAATCGAATGGCACGAAACCCGAGCGTCTACGTTAATGAAAGGGCCGGGCGTCTTAAAGCCGACGCCTCCCGACGATCGCCCGCGTTTCGCTCGCTGTTGACTGAGACTCAACAGCGGCGTGAGGGAAATGAGGAAGACGCCAATCGGACGCTGGCAGAATGTCTGGATCAGGATCCGTTGCTACCGGAGATTTATGTGCGGCGAGCCTCCGTGGCGATGCATTCCGAGCGATTTGAGGAATCAATCGTGGATCTGAAGGCTGCTGATCGTCTGTCGCCGGAAGATATTGAAGTGCAAAGCATGATCGGACTGGTCATGGTGCGGCTGAATGACATCGAAAAGGGTCTGAACGTCGCCGAGCAGACCATTCTGATGGCTCCCAAAGACCAGACCAGTCTTTACAACGGCGCGTGTACCTTTGCTCGAGCGACCGAAAGTTCTGTTCCGGACCCGGACAAGAAAAAGGCTTACTCCGAACGTGCTATCGAACTTCTGCGGCAGACCGCAGCCGTCGATTTCTTCGATTCAGAACACATGCTCAAAGATGCCGACCTGAACAGTCTTCATGAGCATCCCGAATGGAAAACGATCGTGGATCTGGTCAATGCCAACAAAGCGCCCGCCCCAGACGCGCCGCAGAATGACCAGTAGCCTGGCACGTTGCAGAAGGAATATGGATGCGCCTTCGCATGCGTTTGTCACATCCAAAATATTCATTCACGCGGCGTTCATTTTCTGCAGTAATTCCGACGCCCGAATCCGCACATCGGGAGCAAAAAAGTCGGAGGCAATCTTTTCGACCACCGGCTTCAGTTCGGCTCGCTGCTCATCGTTGAGCGATTCCCAGACGTCGTTGACCGCGCGAAGGCAATTGCGGGCGATCTGCGGCTGTTCGACCTGAAAGCTGTTCTCCGCCTGCCGCTGTTCGGTCTCGGGCTTGCCCTGAACCGACGACCAATCGAACGGTTGCAGCGAATCGTTCAGAAGCTCAACGATGGCTGGCATGGATTCTATCGACCCGTTTCGAGCCAGTCCAACAGCCGCGTTGGCTCGCGCAAACCGATCCCCATCCAGCAGCATGGCTTTCAGCTGTTCCATCGCATCGGGCCCTCCGACATTGGCGAGGGAAAACCCGGCCAAATGACGAACCACAGGTTCGGGGTCCTGCGCACTCCGTCGAAGTTGCTCCAGCACGGCCGGATCTTTGATCGTGGGCGAGTCTAGCGGCACACGGCGAACCGCCGCTGATCCAGCTTTCGATTTCTCCGCGTCCGCCGAGTAACCCGTGGCCGCATCAAAATGGCGACCCGCGATTGTCGCGATGGACATCAACGCACTTTTTCGGACTTCAATGTTGTGCGAATCTTTGGTCGCCTCCGCCAGAGCGGGCAAAGTTTTGTCGTCGGCATCAAGCGCTCCCAGGGTTCGAGCCAGGAATTCCTGATGAGTCACGTCTTCGTCCGTGGGAGTCGTCGTGGCGATAGCTTTTGCAAAGAGTTCCGTCAGAGAATCGACGACCAGTGGATGCTTCGCGAGTGGTTCGCGATCGGTCGGAGGAGTGATTTCTTCGTTTTGCAGAAGCTGAGCAATTCCCAAAGCGGCCCGCCAGCGGCGATGTTCGTTACTGCTCCCCAGTTCCGCGACCAGTTGCTTCCAGTCGCTTTCTGAATCGGCCAGCTTTCCAAACAAAGCCCAGACGGCAACCACGGCCATGACGATCAGCGCCGGGATCAAAAACAGCTGGACAATGTAGCCAGCTGAAGGAGGAGTTACGGGCGGAAGTTCTTCCGGACGGTTTCCTGCATAACGGCTGCTGGGTGTTGTAGAATCTGAGCCAGACGACATGGAGTTTTCCAAGGAAAAACAAAGGTCAGGGACGGCCGCATGGAAGGTGAGACACAGCGCAGCCTGAACGGTAAACCGTCAGATGATACGCTGACCGAACAGCAAATTCAGTTGTGACGCATGAAGAGCGGTTTTCGGGAATTACCGGCATCGCCGTGGTCCTCCTATCCTTCCAACACTGGCAATAAAAACTGCACAGGCGGTCACCTGCATAAGAAAAATAGTTGCCATGGGACGCGGCAATTTCAGGGAACAGTTTGCGGTCGTCGTCTCCTGCCCTATCATCCCCGGCTCACGCAGGTTCGATGACCAGAAAGGTCGACGGCAGTTTTTGCCGCTCACCAGGAAAGTCTGAATCAGCGTGAAATGCAGATCACGTGAAATTCAGATCAATGGTGAATTCAAAATGTGTCGGGCCTTCAAGGTGATTGCGTTGTGTATTTTGAAGCCCTGATGTTCAGTGGGCAGAGTCGATCGGGGGATCGCTCGATAAGGGTGACCATTTTCACCGGACGCTCATTTGAATTTTTTGTTGGAGTCACGCGAAGGATGGCTGTTCAGAAGGCGACAAACGTTACATGGCATGCCCACAATATTACTCGCGAAGATCGACAGAAATTGAACGGCCACCGCGGTGCGGTGCTGTGGTTCACCGGTCTGAGCGGTTGCGGCAAGAGCACCATCGCCAACGCTGTGGATCAGCTGCTGCACGAACGAGGGGTTCATACTTTCGTCCTGGATGGCGACAACATTCGCATGGGGCTGAACAAGAATCTTGGTTTTACTCCCGAAGACCGAACCGAAAGCATTCGACGGATCGGTGAAGTTGCCAGGCTGTTTTCCGATGGTGCGACTATTGTTTTGACAGCATTCATTTCTCCTTACAAGGCTGACCGCGACCTGGTTCGCGCACTTCTGCCAGAAGGGGAATTCATCGAGATTCTGGTTCAGGCCAGCCTCGAAACCTGTGAATCCCGCGACCCAAAGGGTCTCTACAAAAAGGCTCGCGCTGGAGAAATCAAGAACTTCACCGGGCTCGATGCTCCTTACGAAGCCCCGGAGAACCCAGAGATCGTTCTGGATTCTGACAACAAGGGCGTTGAAGCATTGGCTCGCGAAGTCGTTGCCTATCTCACTTCAAGGAGCGTTCTTACTGAGTAAGACGGAACTGCTTTGAACAATGGTTTGGGTTTGCAAAGACCCAGGCCGATTGCAAAACGAATCGAAAGTGGCTCACGGGAGCCGTTCGTTCTTCTGTTAATGTCGGGCATGATGCCCGGCTTTCCCTTTCGGGGATATGAGGCTGGATAAGAAATAAATCGTCTGAAAACCCGATTTCGGTTTGCAGACAAAGAGGCACGCGGAGCAAGGCGTTCTGCGACACTTTTTTTATTTCTGATGCCGGCTTTGAATTTGTTTTCGATCGAAGGTTCTTCAGGAGCGGAGAATCCCGGTCTCTGACATATTGAAAGGATGCTGCGGATGATCTCCGTGATTGCACTGTTGGCCCTGACTGTCACTGTGTCTATGGTTCCACTGGATATGGATATTCCTGTGATGCCCGTCAGTGGGATGGGAAATCCTCTGACGAACGCCGAAATATCTTCCGAAAAGCAATGGATGCATTCGTATGAAGAAGGAAAATCGATCGCTCAGCAAAAGAAGATAACTCTGCTGCTGCATTTTGAAGCTGACTGGTGTGGCGCGTGTCGAGTCATGGATTCATCAGTGATGAATCAGGAAACTGTTCTCAGTCATCTGGGAACTTCTGTTGTCGCCGTCCGAATTAACGCGGACCGTGACCCTGGGCTGATTTCCCAGTACGGCATTACTTCGCTGCCCACGGAAATCTACATCGGCGAAGACGGCAAAGAACTGGGTCGCTACGTAGGTGGCACCTCGCTGACCGAATACAAATCGCGACTTGAAAACGTGAAGAGCCTGGCAAAGTCCAGCACCCAGCCGGTGGTGACCGAGCCATCTGATGAAAACCTCCGCCCGTGCCTGCTGGTCAAACGCGAAGGGCACGTTGTCGGCTTCGGCGGCTATTCACCTGTTGCGATGCTGGACGAAAAGAAGTGGCTCAAGGGGAACGAGGAATTCGTCGGTGCATACCTGGGAGTTGACTACTTCTTCCAGACGGCTGAAGAACGAGACCAGTTCCTGATAAGCCCCGAGCGGTATATACCGCGCCTGCATGGTTTCGATCCCGTCGAACTGCAACTGGCTCGCCGTGCAGAAGCCGGTGCAATCGAGCTGGGCGCTTTTTACAAGGGTCGACTTTTCTTCTTTCTCAATGAGACCAACCGGAAACGATTCCAAAACAATCCGGCATGGTATGCGGAAGGACTTTCAACGGACGGAATCCAGAACGTGGATCAGTATCCGTTTCTGAAATCGATGACCTTGAACTAGAACCTGCGAAGTCGAATTAACGTCGATTAGAGATTTTCGATGGTGACTAACGGCATTCAGACAGCCCGGACGCTCGCAAAGAGCCCCGGGCTGTTTTCGTGGATGGCAGCCCGGATTTTCCTCAAATCCCGTGTGCAGTCGGTGTAACGGCAATACCGTTCAATTGTTCATAGTAGCCGGCACATTCTATGTGCCGCAGCCGCAGGAAGAACAGTGTTTTAGCAGCCTGGCGGACGGCACACGGAGTGTGCCTGCTACTTTTTGAAAGGTATTGCGTGTCACAGTCTCGCGAGACTGTTGTTGCCGACGTAGTGTCTGCTCGCTATGTTCCATTGGCGTTTTCAGGCAGGCAGATATTTCGCCCCCACAGAGTCACACAGGAAAGATCTGCGATGCTGAGTTCGCGGCAATCGTTTTTCTTTCTCGCCCTGCTGATCCTGGCGCTCGGCATCCGGATTGTCGCGGCCATCGCGATTGATCGCCATGTCACAGCCGAAGGGCGACAGTTTCTGATCGAAGGCGATGCCAACGGCTATTGGGAACTGGGGCAGAAAATTGCTGCCGGGCAGGAGTACTCAATTTATACTCCGCCCCGGCGAGTTCTCCGGACTCCGGGATTTCCACTCCTCCTTGCCGCCAGCATTCGGCTATTTGGAAACAGCATTTTTGCAGCCAGTCTCGTCATGGCAATGGTCGGCGCGGCCTGCTGCGGCCTGACGGCGGTACTCGCCAGGCAGCTCACCGACAATCGCACAGCGCTCTGGGCTCTGGCCCTCGTGACAATCTCACCCATTCAGGTGGGCAGCAATGTCCAGATCCTGTCGGAGACGTGGTTCAGTTTCTGGCTCCTGCTGTCTCTGCTCGCAGCCGCTGCACTTTTTTCCGATCGACCCACGGGCTCCGGCAGCGGAGGACGCGACCTGAAACAATCGCTGATCAGCGGGATTGCAACCGGCCTGACTGTGCTTGTACGGCCAGGCTGGATTCTTTGGCCATGGCTCAGTTCCCTGATTGTGCTTGCTTGCGGGCGACAGGCGATTGCCCGGCGATTGCTGATGTGCGGCCTGATCTTTGCCGGTTGTTACCTGGCCTTGTTGCCGTGGGCCTGGAGAAATCACACTGTCACCGGCCACTGGATTTTCACCTCCCTGTGGTCCGGCCCCAGCCTTTACGACGGCCTTCATCCAGGAGCCACCGGCGCCAGCGACATGACGTTTGTCGATCAGGAATCCGTCTACACCACCATGTCAGAATACGACGCAAACGCACACTACAAGCAGCGCGCGTTTGATTTTGCGGTGGCAAACCCGGCCCGCACCGTTGAACTGGGGTTTCATAAAGCCGCGCGATACCTGAGCCCCACCCTAAACGCCTCAGGCTTCTCAGGCGGCCTGTCTTCTGTGTTTTGCTTGCTTTGGTATGCGGGCTTTTGGGGGCTGGTGGCGATCGGAAGTCTGGAGCTCCGGAAAAGTCGAGCTGCACTGATGCTGCTGACCGGGCCTTTCCTGCAGTTCCTTGTTGTCCATATGGTTTTTGTGGGATCAATTCGCTATCGTTTGCCGGTCGAGTTTCCGTTGTCGATCATTGCTGCCAAAGGATTGGATTTTCTGCAACGGAAATACAGAAGTGACAAGGCAGATTCGTAGAGGATGCCATAAGGTCTGATCGTGGGCATGGATGTCGCGACTGGCAGGGATGCATGAAATTCTGGGCCGTTCTCAAGTGGATGCTGATCTTCGCCGCAGCGATTTTAATCGCTGTCGGCGCTGGCGGTGCCTGGCTTTTTCAGAACGGCAACTCCATGATCCGTCAGAAGCTGCTGGTCACGTTCGATAAAGCCGCTCCGGATCTCGAACTGCATCTCGACCGCATTGACATGCTCAGCACGTCCAGCATCAAACTGACGGGTGTTGAACTCCGTGATCGTTCGACAAACCGCACCGTACTGCGCGCGGCCGAACTTCAGGTGTCGGTCGATGAAGCTCAACTGGTCGAACGCCAGCAGATTTTAATTCGCTCACTGCGAGTCTCCGGGATTGATGTGCTGATGCGTCGGTTTCCGGACGGAAGCTGGAACTGGCAACAATATCGATTTCAAAAGATTTCGGACGCTCCGTTTATTCCGCCCTCGGTGACCCTCGAAAATGTGCGTGCCCGAGTCCTGCTGGAACATGGTGGTGAGGTTCCTCCGGCCAGTCTGTTGGTCAGCACACCGTTGTTTCAGGCCGTCCCGTCGTCCGGTGAGTCGTATGATTTTACGGGACTACTGACGATGCCGGGCGCCGGAAATCTGGCATTGACCGGGGACTGGGATCTGCGTCAGAAAACGTGGGCTCTTGGTGGAACGCTGAATAATGTCAGTGCCGACCAAAGCCTGCTGGAAATGGCCAAGTCCACCGCTCCGCAGCTGGCTGGCCAGTTGCAACGGCTCGACATGTCTATGGCTCAGTTCCTTCCGCGGCCTACGGCGGCCCAGACCGCTTCGTCAGCTCAGGACACTACGGCCATCGTGATTGGTGCGAGCGGCGTGTCCCCGCGCTTTCTGGGCTTGCTCGACGTAGACTTCAAAGTGGAAAAAAAAGCGAACAGTTCTGTTCCCGATCTGCGGCTGAAAGTGGATATTCGAAATGGTCAGCTGAAGTCATCCGTGGTACCGATTCAGCTGACGGATGTTCGGGCAAAGTTCTTCTGGAGCAATTCTGATGTTGTCTTCCAGCTGCTGAATGCCCGAGACGGCGAAGCGCTGATCACTGGCGAAATGCTGATGCCGCTTGGGGTCGGCGCGGCAGCTCCGGAGGCGCGACTGCATCTGGAGAATTTTCTGGTCTCTCAAAATCTGAAGCCGCTGATCCCTCCGAAGTCTCAGAAGTTCTTTGATCACTTCCAGCCCGTGGGCCGCGTTTCAGGCGACGTCGAACTGAAACGATTTCCGTCAGGAAAATGGCTGCCCGTGAGTGTGGTCGGAAAAGCCGACAACGCATCCATTCTGTTTCACAAGTTTCGTTACCCGGTCACAGGCATTAGCGCGTCGATTCGTCAGCGTGCGCTCGGGGCAGAGGAGCCAAAGCTCAGTGAGATCGTGTTTGATGTGAATGCAGAAGGCAAACTGGGGCCTCAGACGGTTTACACCAGCGGATTCCTGAAGAACCCAGGGCCCGAGATCGAAATGGAGTTTAACGTCCACATTGATGAGCTCCCAATTGACAGTCGATTGCGAGACGCTTTGGACGACCAGGGTCGAAAGGTAGTCGACAGCATCAATATCACAACGGGGCTGATCAGTGCGGATGTTCTTTGCACCCGTGCTCCGGGTCTTGATCAGCCGACCAGTATTGTGCTGAATGCGGATGTGCAGGATGCCAAAATGCAGTTTCGCGGGTTTCCGTATGCGATCGATCGGCTGAGCGGAAAGATTGAGTTCAATTCCCGCGAGAAAAGCTGGGCCTTCAAGGAACTGCATGGCTGGCATGGCCCGGGCGAACTGACGGCGAAGGGAAGCTTTCGCGGACTTCCTGCGCCGGGAGGACTGCAGCTGATCGTCACGGCAAAGAACGCACGCCTGGATGCCGACCTGTTTAATTCCATGAATGAGTCCTCGCGGACTATCTGGACGATGATGAATCCTGAAGGTAACGTCAGCCTGACGACGAAGATCGAATGGACCGCTTCGCCCGAGCAGAAGCCGCTCGTCAGTCTGCAGGACGTGACCATTTTTGATGCGACGATTTATCCAAAAGCGTTCCCGTTTCGAATGAACATCCGATCCGCCAGGCTCAGTTACGATCCCAACGATCCCAAGTGGGCTGGCATGCAACACTGCGAAATCCATTCGCTGAATGCCGAACACGATGGATCCTTGATCACGGCCAGCGGCTGGGCGGAGGCGGGTATCGACGGGCTGTGGCAGCTGCATCTGAATGATCTCAACGCGATTGAACTGAAGCCGGACGATACTTTGCGAGCCGCCCTGCCGGATGGATGGCGGGAAACATTGTCGCGGCTGTCCCAAAGCGGGCGAGTGTCGATCGAGTCCTCGGAGCTGGAGTTTCGCGGAGTCAATAACGGCGAGGCTTCAACAACCGCTGCATGGGATATGACCCTCCGTCTGAAGGACTGTGAAATCGCGGCAGGGCTGGATCTGAGGAAGGTTTCCGGGATCGTTCGCGCCAATGGAACCTGGGATGGCTTCGCGTTGCAGAATCAGGGCACCATTCGGCTCGACAAAGTGGAAGTTCTGGACATGATCATTGCAGGAATCAACGGTCCCTACACGATGACCGAAGAAGAACTGGTGCTGGGAAATCGTGATGTCATCCAGGGCCGCATTCGTCCGCGCGACGTGCCTCCGCAGGAACGCATCCAGGCTCAGGCCTATGGCGGGTCGCTGGAGATGGACGGCCTGATTAATCTGCGAGCCGGCAGCAACTATCGGTTCTTTGCCGAACTGCGAAATGCGCTGCTGGAGTCGTATGCGGCGCGACACATGAACGATCAGTCGAACATGAAAGGCGTTGTAAATTCCTGGATCTTTGTGACAGGAGATGGCGATTCATCGTCGAACCTGAAAGGCAAAGGCCAGCTTCAGATCAACCCGGCGGCTCTGTACGAAGTGCCCGTCGTTCTGGAAATGTTGTCGGCTTTGAACAAGTTGAACTTCGCCGTGCCGAATCGTGCGGCTTTTGACTACGCACTGATGTCATTTGAAATCCGCGATCGATCCTTCTGGTTTGATCCGATTGACCTCGTCGGCGACGCACTGGCTTTGCGAGGCCGCGGGGCTGTCGGATTCGGCGGTGATGTGGTCATGGACTTCTTCTCCCGGCCAACGCGTTCCAAAGGTCTGCCGCTGAGCGGTATCCTGCCGTCCCTGGCGACTCAGTGGGTGAATGTGAAAGTTCGAGGCACTGTTGATAAGCCTCAGGTAGACATTAGCCAGCGACCGAAGCTGGATGAATCCATGCGACAGTTCCTCGGCGCACAGCCTCGCCCTGGCGGTCCGATTCCAAGCTTGTCGATTCCCAACATCTTCAATCCGTCGTCCGCCCCTCAGGCACGGCGGCCTTAAGACGAATACCGTTCTGCCGCGTGCGTTTGAACCGGTCATTCCGTTTGGGGCAAATCAGCTGATGTTGCGTTTGTGAAAGTGTGGAAAGTTTTTCGAGTGTCTCGAGTTTCTCGCAGACCAGGGCGTCTGTCTGCCGAAGGCGCTAGCAGGCTGTTGATTTAGTCGTGTTTTTGAGCCGCGAGGCGCTAGCCGCGGGTGTGTGTTTTGAAAACACAACGAAAAAACCCGCGGCTAGCGCCTTGCGGCTCAGGTTGTGACTAAACCAACACCCCGCTAAAGAGTGGCCTCTTTGCTTATTATCTAATTCTGTCGGTGACACCGTGGCGATTCTGTCTGGCGTTTTTCTTGTCCTGTTGACCGCCTGGATGCTTCTGGGCTGGTTCATTGGAGAATCGCGCGACATCCCCTGGATGCGAAACTGGTGCGCTGGAATCTTTGTCGTAATGTCCGTGCTGATTTGCCTGGGCGGCGGCGCACTTCTCGCACGACGGTTGGCTCAGGCAGATCACAGAGCCTCTGTTCAGCAGCTAACTCGACTACTTAACGAACGAGCTTCAGAAGGCCGAATGGATGATGTTCGCGATGCCATTCAGCATCTGGCCGATCAGCCCGACGAATGGTCCACTCACAGCCCCGACATCCTCACTCGCGTTTCCGAAGTCACCGAAGCCCTAAAAAAAACCTCGCGCCGCCAGACCGCAGCAAACCCACGCAAACTGCAGTGATCAGAAGTCCAGGTAAACGATCCGACCTGGAATGAGACGTACGAAGCGAGTCTCATAGGGCTCAATATCGGCAGCGTGTGTTCTCGCTTCCACTCGCACGATCTGACAGGCTCCGGGGTCCAGCGGTCGCTTGGTTTCGAAGAGCCAGATACCGCTCTTCATCTTGATGCCGCCCATCGTCTGAACGCTCAGAAACTGAATAGAACCGTTGTCGCGAACGGCCAGCATTCCTGTGCGAGGATGCTCGTCGACAGGAACCGGATGCGACGGTCGAGTATACGTCTGGCCCAGCGTTCCACGCGGGGCCGGCGACAGCGGAAGCTCAATCCCGGATGCGGCTGTTGGGCCATACATCGCCATTGGGCCGTACATCGCCTGAGCTATCGCAACTCCGCCGTACGACGGCACGCCCATGGAAATCGCGTGGGCTGTCTGACAATCGCATGCAGAGATTGTTGAACTGAACAGACTCAGCAGAATCGTGCTGAATGCGCAGGTCAGAAAAGAGAATCGTCTTCCCATGGGAAGCACCTTTCCTCATCAAAGTCACTGAAGAAGACATCATCGTTTTCAAACGGCCGCTCGTGGAAGCAACGCTCGAAACTTACCACGGGATTTCTTCCGGCTGAGTCTGAATTCTTAAGCGGAGACGGATTTGCCCGATGTCGTTCGCCCCAAAATTGCATCCGGCAACTGCGGCAAACTGTTCGGAATATGCTCAGCACAACCAGCAGCGAGACGGCACCGCTTCTGAGCCCGACAGTCTTCGCACAAGACGAAACAAGTGCCCGCTTCACAAGTTCTAGCCATGTGAAGCGGGCTACTGATCTTCCGCCTGGAAAATTCCGTCTGGACAGTTCGTTGAGCCATCAAATGCCAACAAATTTCAATAAGAGGCTCTAACAAAAGTGGGACAGGCACCCTCCTTGCGTCATGTTTCTGAGCATTTTTCGCAAGATACGGGAGCCAGTCCCAGTTTTGTTAGGCGCTCGTAGTCTCTAATGGCGAAAATGTCGCATGCCAGTGAAGATCATCGCGATCCCGTGCTCATTGCAGGCGGCAATCACTTCGTCGTCATTCTTCGATCCGCCCGGCTGAATCGCGGCCTTGATGCCCGCTTTGGCGGCCGCATCAATCCCATCGCGGAACGGAAAGAAGGCATCTGAAGCCACAACTCCGCCCTGACTTCGATCCGCCGCTTTATACGCGGCAATCATAGACGAATCCAGACGGCTCATCTGACCGGCCCCGGCTCCCAGCAGCATTCCATCTTTGGCGAACACGATCGCGTTGGATTTGACATGACGGCAAACGGCCCACGCGAATTTCAGGTCGGCCAGCTCCTGAGCTGACGGCTGTCGCTCCGTCACAACCTTCCAGGCCGCATCCGGCTGCGGCAGATCGTCACGGTCCTGCACCAGCAGCCCGCCACTGACGCGACGATAATCGGGTACACCCCGATCAGCGTCCGAAAACTCCACCTGCATCAGGCGGACGTTGCCCTTCCACTTTGGCTTTGTGGTCAAAATCTGAACGGCCGCTTCGTCGTAACCAGGGGCAATGATGGCTTCAATAAATCGACCCGGGACACACATGCGTTCGGCAGTGGCGGCGTCGACCGTGCGGTTCAGTCCAATGATCGAACCAAAGGCGCTGATCGGATCGCCTTCATACGCCTTTTCAAATGCATTGGCCAATGATTCGGCAACGGCACAGCCACATGGATTGTTGTGCTTGATCACACAGGCCGCCGGCTGCCGGTAATCGGAGACGATCGCCTTCGCAGCGTCCAGGTCCAGTAGGTTATTGTAAGAAAGCTCTTTTCCGTTCAGCTGCCGGGCACTGGCGAGCGACGTCGCTGCTGGATGGTCCTCGACATAAAACGCAGCTCGCTGATGAGGATTCTCACCGTATCGCAGTTCCTGCTGCAAACGATACGACAGCGAAATTCGCGGACCGAAGGAGCTTGTCTGGCCCGCTTCGCCCGCCACAATCTTCGCCATGTAATCACTGATGGCTCGGTCATAAGACGCCGTCATTTCAAATGCCGCTGCCGCAAGCCGGCGACGAGAAGTCTCATCCAACGAACCGCTTTTCAACTGCGCGAGCACTTCCGAGTACTGCGCCGGCTGAGTCACGATGGCAACGTGAGCATGATTCTTGGCAGCCGATCGAACCATGGATGGCCCGCCAATATCGATGTTCTCAACGGCCTCGTCAAATTCCACGTGCGGCTTCGCGACGGTTTGTTGAAACGGATAAAGATTCACCACGACGACCTGGAACGGAATGATTCCATGAGCCTCAATCGCGGCGGCATCCGACGCCAGCGTTGGTCGCCCCAGAATGGCTCCATGCACTTTGGGATGCAGCGTTTTCACCCGGCCGTCCATGATCTCCGGAAAGCCCGTGTAGGTGGTGACGTCGATCACCGGGATGCCGGCCTGTTCCAGAAACTTCCGTGTTCCGCCTGTCGACAGAATCTCAAATCCCAGCTCGGTCAAGCCACGGACAAAGGGCTCCAGACCAGTTTTGTCGCTGACACTGACAAGGGCACGCAAAGGGCGAAGTTGGCTCATAGGAAAAACTGATCCATGGCAATAAGACAGGAAACAGACTGGCAGTTGACACGGCCGGAAAACTCCGCGGCCAGCCAATTCACACCGACCGGCGAACGCGATCAAGGTGCATCCCACATACCTTTACCTCAACCCCGCACGCCAGCAAGCTGCAGCCCCGACTTCCCAATGAAAACCTGACTTTTCTCAATGGCAGGGGCCAGCTGGCCATCACGGCGCAACCGCCTCCGCTACTTTCCGTTGAGCCAGCAAGAACGTCACCAGATCCCGCAGCTGTTCCTCATTCAGTGTCTCCGCCACATTCGACAGCATCGGCGAAAGTACAGACCCCAGACGCTCCTCGATCACATCCGTCTGCAAAATGGTTTCCTTCGCCTGACTATCCACAATGCTCACACGGTTGCCTTCAAGCTCCTTCAGCAACCCGCTGAAAGCCTTCCCATCATTCGTCACGACCGTTGTCGTTCGAAACGCAACATCGACATTTCGGTTCGGCGCCAGTATGTCTTCCAGCACGCGGTCGAGCCCCCGATTTCCAATGCCATCCAGATTCGGTCCCACCTGTTTTCCTACACCCGCCATTTGATGGCAGACCTGACAGTTCTTCTTGAAAATCTCACGCCCGTTTTCCTGATTTCCAGCCGTCTGAGCAAACGCCGCCCGACGACTGACCAGCAAAGCTTCCACCACCGAATCTTCGCTCGGCAGTTTTTCTGCCAAAGCCGCCACACGGTCGTTGATCGACGCCGTTCCGATCGCTTTCAGACTCTGCTGAACAGTGGGCTTCAGCAGGAGTCTCGCCGACGCTTTGCCGTTCTCCATCAACCGCAGCAGCTCCTCCGCCCCGCTGGCATCGGCCGCCAATTGTTCGGCCAGCAGAAGCTGCTCCGCCGACGTAGCCACCTGAAACGCCGATTCCAGTAACGGCAACGACGACGCAGACTCATTCCGCGCGATGACTCGGGAAGCCGAATCGGCGAGGCTGTCCGGTGCACCGGCAATCGATGGAATCAGTGCCGTGGCCGCCAGCAGCGAACTCGATTTCAGCTTCAGCATCGCGGATGCCATTGTCGCCATCGAACTGCGTGACACCCCGGGGCTGACTAGCAGCGTTGCCAGAGCCGGTCGAAGTTCCATCAATCCAAAGTCGCCGACAAGCAGACAGGCAGCAAGCCGACGCTGATCATCATCGGACGGATTCAGCCGTTCATCCGAGAACCGTCCCACAGCAATCCACGCGTAAGCCGCTGTCTTGTCGCCATCCACAAGTTCCACGACAACTCGACGTCCCCGCAGATCGTCGGTCGTCCATTCCACCTTCTGAGCCACATCATTCCGCAGCGGCGAAGCTTCACGCAACAGTTCACCGCTGTCCGCGTCCCGCAGACGTACAACGTTGGCTTTCTTCAACGGCTGATCGGGTATCCCGTCATGTCCGGCAATGAAGAACGACAGTGAGCCGCTAATTTCAAATGGAGCTGATCGATAAGTTCCCGTCCGCGTCTCACCTTGCTCGAAACTGCTGAACAGCGGCGAGCCTTCGACTCCATCGGCCGACTTGCGCGACGTCGTAACGCCCCAGCAGTTGTTCGCATTCGGTGATTCGGGATGAACCAGGTAGGTCCATCCGATGGCGGGGGTCACGGTCAGTGCAGCCAGATCGTCTGGCGACTTCATCCGCAGAGTCTCCAGCACAACATCCAGAGCCCACTCACGCACGGCGGCCGGCGGCTGCTGGCCTCGTTGAGCGAACCCCTGACGCATCGATTCCAGAAGCTGCCGCTGCAGATTTCCGTCTGCGGAAAATCGTTCCCGCACGGCCGACACGACCGCATCCGCAGCATCAGCAGAAACATGGGCTGCGGCAAACTGCAGGTACTCGGCCAGCCGCTGCGGCTGAGATGCGCCCAGCACCTCAATCTTACTGGCGATAAATTCCGCCGCGGCCGGGGTTTTGATCGCCATGCTCAGATCGGCAAGCACCAGCAGATCCATCGACAACCGAGTGCCCGCGGCGGTGGCTCTGAACCAGTCTTCATTCAACAGATGATCGCGCAACGCCATGCGGATCGTGTGCCGCAGATGCACGTCGGCCAGATCCGTCGTCTGCAGCATCCTCAAAAGCGGAGCGATTAAAGACTGAGACTGACGCATCGAAGACGCAGCCGCGGCAACTCGGCGGACCATCCCGGACAAGTCGCCAAATCCCTTTTTAAGGATCTGCGAAGCTCGCTCGGGATCGATTGATTCACTCGGCATTTCGCGCAACGCTCGAAACGCATGCACTCGCACGGCTTCGTCAGGATCACCGGCCGCTTTGGCAATAAGTTCCAGATCGGCCGCATCTCTCAGAGCCAGCAGTCGCAGGACGAAACGACGAACGACCGGGTCCGCGTCGCCCACATGTGACTTTAATGCAGCAGTCGTTGAGTCCGACAAATCACTCGCCAGCAGGTCACGCGCCAGACGCTTCTGCATCTCAGGAGCCGTTTTGACCACTGCAATCAGAGCCTCAACGCTTTTCCCTGTCAGGTCCTGACCATATCCGGACGGTCCTTTGGCTGCACCATTCGCTTCTGAATACAAAACTCGCCAGATACGGCCACGAAATCGGTCCCGGCCCGGATGCTGCAAATCAACTTCGTAATGGCCAATGATGCGATTGTAAAAGTCGGCGATATAGAGCGCGCCGTCCGGCCCGGCCACCAGATCGACCGGACGAAACCACGGATCGGAACTGCTGACAAGATCCGGTTGTTCAATCGCTCGGATGCTGGAACCTGTCCGCTTCAGAGTGTTCCGGTTCACGCGCGACGTCATCACATTGCCGTCGAAAGTACTGTCAGCGTACTCCGCTGGAAAATTCAGATGCGACCCAAGAGCCAGAGCAGCAATCGCCGTAGAACCGTGCAGATGTTCCATCACGTTCGGTACGTAGCCGAGTCCATCATGAGGCCGGCCGAAACTGTCGTAACAGCCTCCGGGCAAGAGCAGCGTCACCGGTTTTGTATGACAGTCAGCGCTAAAGATATCACCGAACCTGTCGATCGACATTCCAAACGGATTCACCTGCCCCTGAGTATAAAGTTCGATCCGTGAACCGTCCGGGCGGAATCGAAACGTGTTGCCCGAGTTCATGACAACTCGGTGACCGTCGCGGCCTGCCACATCAGAACGATTGTTGAAACCATGGCACGCATAGATCCAGCCATCGTCACCACGTCGAAAGGCATTGCACATTCCATGCGTGTCACGAGTCGTATCAAATGGCCCGTACAGAATTTCACGAGTGTCGCATTGATTGTCGCCATTGGTGTCACGCAGAAACCAGATGTTGGGAATGCTGAAGCAGATGACACCGTCGTCGTGAGGAATAAGCCCGATCGGAATATTCAGCTCATCGGCAAACACGGTCACTTTGTCGGCGCGGCTGTCTCCATTAGTGTCTTCCAGAATCCGGATCGTGTCACGCGGAGTTTCGTCAGCCGCAGCTGCGAACGGATACTCCAGCGAACTGCTGACCCACATGCGTCCTTTGGCATCGAACGCCAGATTCATTGGCTTGGCGATGTCCGGCTCCGCTGCCACCAGCTGCACCGAAAATCCCTCGGGCACGGAAAACGTCGTCAGCTGTTGTTCAGCGGAAACGGCATCCGTATTCCGCACGCCCAGCGCAAAAGGATCATCTGCAGGCGGCTGAGCCACGGAATAGGCCGCATGCCCAAACACAAGCCCAGGCAGCACAAGTGCAGACAGCACTAAGAAACGACGGGACCGCATTCCAGGAAACTCCAAAGCCAGGGCAGAGACGGTAAGTCAGGACCGAGCATGATATCCAGTGGACCACAGCAGTGACAAACGTGCGGGTTTCTGCGATTCCTCGCGATTCTCCGAAAACCAAAAACCGCCTTCCTTTCCCCGCCCCTAAAGATCATCAACCGGACTCCGCACCGCTAGTTCCGGCTTGTTCATCACATGCAAATACAGCATCGTCGTGCGAATATCCTTGTGCTTCAGAAGTTCCTGCACCGTTCGAGAGGGGGGCACAAACGGTGTCAGAAATCGGTTATTGATAGTCGAAAGGTTAGGTTTCGTTTCGAAATGGGAAGACCAAAGCGAACAACTTAGAGCGCTTGGGTTTGTCCTGTGCTGAATCGAGCAAACGCAAGGAAGCCGATCTTTACGAAGGATGAAGATTTCATCGCGTACGGGCAACTCACCTCAGGATCTCTTTTGGCCTCTCTGACCGTTCTGTTCGTAGCCTCGCAGCTTTGGCGGGAATGTGTGCGGGGGGCGAATATCAGACCCAGCGTTCACGCATCACATTCGCAGGCTTCCTGCCCACGCTCCGTCACCCGAGTGGTAGTTGCCTTCGCCTTGTACTTCAATTAAGTGGACACATTTGGCATACTGCCTCCTTCTCAATTCCCGTTATTCGTACAGGGGACTTGCACCCCACAAGTTCACGCCCACGTTGGGCGTACCATCAGGTTGGCCGTTAAACGCAATACCGTTCAAAAAGTAGCAGGCACACTCCGTGTACCGTCCGCCAAGCTGCGAAGACACTGTTCTTCTTGCGGCTGCGGAACATGGAATGTGCCTGCGACTATGAATATTTGAACGGTATTGCCATTAAACGGCGACTGGTTTCTGCATCCCTTCACTCACTGTTTCTGTTTGTCTTTATGATCAACCTTTCCAATTATCGCTGGCCGGCCGAATGGGAACCTCATGAGGCCACGTGGGTCGCGTGGCCGGTGAATCCGAATACCTGGCCAGGAATTTTTGAACGCATTCCGGCAGCCTTTGCGGAATTCGTTGCGGTAATGGCGCGGTTTGAACCGGTCCGAATTCTGGCGGGGGGTGAAGGGGTGTTCGAGTCCGCTCGGCCGCTGATTGATGCCGCGTGTGCTCGCCATGGAAGTCGTTTTATTCCCGAGCTCTACGATATCCCAGTCAACGATTCCTGGTGCCGTGACCACGGGCCAATTTTCCTGAATGGACGACCGGGCACCGAAGCCGTGGGGACTCAGGTCATTATCGACTGGAACTACAACGCCTGGGGCGGCAAGTATCCGCCGTGGAATCATGATGAACTCACCGCAGGTCGAATTGCGAACAGACTGGGAATCGACTCCCTTCAGTCTCATCTGATTCTGGAAGGCGGTGCCATCGAAGGCAACGGCGCAGGAACAGTTCTGACGACTTCCAGCTGCCTGCTGAATCCAAATCGCAATCCAGGAATGACTCGCGAACACATGGAACAAACGCTGGCGAAATGGCTTCAGGCGGACAACATCGTCTGGCTGCCGGGCCACGGTATCATCGGTGATGATACCGACGGTCACATTGACCAGGTCGCTCGCTTCGTCGACGAACGACGAGTTCTGGTGGCAGTTCCGTACGACAGCGATGCGCCGGAAGCGAGCGAGCTGCAGAAGAACTTCGACGCGGTGGCTTCAGCCCGCAACAGCGCGGGTGAATCGCTGATTCCCATTCCGCTTCCGATGCCGCAGCCAAAGTTTCAGGAAGAGCATCGGCTGCCGGCCTGTTACTGCAACTACTACATCACCAACGACGCGATCATCGTCCCCACGTTTGAGGATCCCGCGGATGAAGTGGCGATGCAACTGTTGCAGGACTGCTATCTCGATCGGACTGTCGTCGGTGTTGCGGCGATCGATCTGGTCTGGGGCCTGGGTGCTTTTCATTGCATGACTCAGCAGCAGCCGAGGGCGTAGGTCGAATCAGGCGAGGCCTGGGATGGGTTCGCCGTGATACACCTGGTGAGGCCGGCCGAGTTCGTCGTGCCACGCGACAGTCTGCGGCAGGCCAAGCGACTGGTAGATTGTCGCAGCGAAGTTTTCAGGACGCTGCGGATCGACTTCCGGGTACGCGCCGATTGCGTCGGTTGATCCGACAACACGCCCGCCCTGAATGCCGCCACCGGCCAGGAAAATGGACTGCACAGCGCCCCAGTGATCACGGCCCGGATTTTTGTAATGCGATGGAAGCAGCGAAATCTTTGGAGTACGTCCGAATTCACCGGCCATCACAATTAACGTGCTGTCCAGCAGCCCGGAATCATGCAGATCATCGAGCAGCGCACAGAGGGCTCGGTCAGTTGCCGGGAACAGGTTATTCTTTAAATGCGGGAACGCATTGCCGTGCGTGTCCCAGGTTTCGTTGTTTCCAAGATTGACCTGAACGAGATTGACGCCCGATTCCACAAGTCGCCGTGCCATCAACAGCGACCATCCGAACGAGTTTTTTCCGTAGCGATCCTGGACCGCATCATCGGCACGAGTCACATCCAGAGATTCTCGCACCTTCGGATCCACCAGCAGCGAAATCGCTCCCTGACGGTACCGATCAAACTCGGTCATGCTCGCGCCGGATTCCAGGACGCCGCACTGGCGTTCCAGTTCGCTTAGCAAAGACACGCGGCGATCCAGCTGCGGTCGAGTCAACCCGTGAGGAAGATTCAAGCTGGGCGCTTCAAAGATTCGCGCGTCCTTCTGACCTCGGTCCTGATGATCAAACTTGTGAGTCGGAAAAGCACCGTAAGATGTCGAATGGAAGGGCGACGCTTCAATAAACCAAGGATTTCGATTTGCTCCCATCACGCCGGCAAACTGGCCGGGAATAACTCGGCCGGAGGAATGCACCAGTTGCTCGGGCAATACCGCGGCGGGAGGTAAATTGTTGCGAGGCGCGGTGACAGATCCGGCAACAGCGGCAATGCTGGGCCAGTCCAAAGGTCGCGGCAGACTGGGATTGAATCCCTGCGGCAGATCGCTGCGGCCGGTCAGCATCACATGATGGCCAGCCGAATGATCGTTAGTGGTATGAGTCAGCGTTCGGCACAGCGACCAAAGATTGCTGCGAACCGCCAGGCCAGGCAGGTGTTCACAGATCTGGACGCCGGGTGTTTGCGTCGCGATGGGCTGGAACTCACCACGGATTTCAGCGGCCGCGTTGGGCTTTGGATCAAAGCTGTCGTGCTGCCCCAGACCGCCCGACAAAAAGATATAAATGCAGGAGCGAAATGCGGGCGCGGAACCGGGTTGATCTGACGCCATCGCGTGCAGACCGTTCACGTGATTCATCCCGAGCCCCAGAAGGCTGATGCTGCCCGCCTGAATGGCGTGACGGCGGGCGATTCGGGGATGATGACAAACCTGAGTGCTGCTGGGCATCATCGAAAACTCCAGCGTGGGCGGGTCAAAAATCAAAGCGGTAAGTACAGGTGGGTATCGGAGAGCTTAATCAGATTTGCGATAGATGACAGCCCGAAACCCAGAAAACCGCTGGCAAATCGGCGAGTTGTGGGAGGAGCGGTTCAACCTGCTTAACCGGCGGCTCATTTTCATCGGCAGGAGATGTGATCGGACTGGGAGTGAACCCAATGATCAGAAACGACAAAGTCAGCCAGCCGAGGATATGGCGAGGCAATCCGAGCGGTTCGTTGTCGTTGGCCGTCGGCGGATGTTTTGGGCCGGTCATCATCAGCAGAATCAACAGCAGCACGAAAGAAAAATCCTGCCGAACGACCATCGCCAGCAAGCCCGCACCAATGACCAGATATGCCACGATGTGAGCCCGTCGTCCGATGAGCGTGTATAGAATATGTCCGCCATCCAGCTGACCGACGGGAAGCAGATTCATCGCGGTAATTAGAACTCCGACCCAGCCGGCAAAACCGATCCCGTTCAAAACAAAAACCTGGCCTTCCGGAGCCGGCCCATGAATCGCAGCAATCATCCATTGCAGAATTAAGGGCTCGCCAAATTCCAACGACGACACTCCCTGCCGCGGCTGATATCCCGAATGACTCAGCCCGTACCACAAAACAGGGATCGTCACCATCAATCCCGCAATCGGTCCCCAGACGGCGATGTCAAACATCTGTCGGCGAGTCGCGACACCTCGTCCTTGAAAAATGACGGCTCCCATCGTTCCCATCGGAGGCAAAGGCATGGGAATGAAATACGGCAGTGATGCGGGAACGCCATTTTTCAATGACTGCAGATAATGGCCCATCTCATGGCAGAACAGAATCGCCATCAGTGGCAGAGAATACTGCAGCCCCTGGCGACAGGACTGCCCAAACAATTCGTCGACGTTCAGCGGCAGATAAGCTTTTTGCAAAAACGCACCGAAGCTGGGGACGATTTGCCCGAGCAGATATTCCAGAGGAAAGTAGCCGGCGCCGACCAGAAACGTACTCAGCAGGGTCAGCAGAAACAGAATCGTCGACGTTCGAACGTGTTTGCGGCGATAGGTGTAATACTGGGCCGACTGAATTCGTTCCAGACGCCGCTGAAGTTCTATCGTGGACTGCACGGCTGCGGTGTTCATTGCGACCGTTGTGCTGACTGGAAAATCAATCTCCGGGCGATCCGCCGATTCGCGCCCCAGGGCCGCGGAAGTCGGGCTTTTGCCGTGCGATACGGGATGGAGTGAAAACGGGGGCGATTGACCGTCCGAAGCGATTGGCGAAGATTCGTCTGGGGAATTTGACATATTTTGCGTACGCAGATGATACCGTTCATGACGGAAAAGCTATGTTTCAACGTTGAAGTTTACCGCATTTCCCGCCGCGAAACATCACGAACGTCAGGAGTTTAGCTGGACAACGTAACATTCAGAAAATCTCTCGGAGCTTAACCGCGAAAACGTCCCGGCCGAGTGCCCGGGTTTGTGATTCCCTTCACGATCAAATCTTCGCTGGCCATTCCGCAAGGTTCAACAGCGATCCGTTGGACACTGGACGATCGATCGTGAACCATTTTTTCATCTATCGACTAAGCCAATTCATTCATGCGTATCGCCCACGTTATTACCAGGATGATTATTGGGGGTGCCCAGGAAAATACGTTATTCAACGTGGATGATCAGCACTTTCTCCATGGTGATGAAGTCTGCCTGATCACGGGGCACACGCATGGTCCCGAAGGATCGCTTGAACAGCGTGCGAAGGCGCGTGGGCTGGACGTGAAGATTCTTCCCGAACTGGCCCGCAGTCTGAATCCCCTGCATGACTGGAAGGCATTGAAGGCCATTCGGCGAACACTGGCCGACTATCGTCCCGAGCTCGTACACACTCACAGTTCGAAAGCCGGAATTCTCGGACGCCTGGCGGCTCATCAACTGCAAATCCCCGCCGTCCATACCATTCACGGGGCGTCATTTCACTTTGGCCAGAATCCCATTCTGCATCATGCCTATCGCTGGTCAGAACGAAAGGCGGCTCACTGGTGTGACCACTTCATCACAGTCTGCAATGCGATGATTGATCAGTATGTTGCCGCCGGGGTTGCGCCGCGTGAAAAGTTCACGACGATCTACAGCGGCATGGATGTGGACAAATTTCTCAGCCCTTCGCAGTCTGCTGCCGAGATTCGAGCCGGGCTTGATATTGCACCGACTGACATCGTGATCGGAAAAGTGGCCCGTCTGTTTCATCTCAAAGGCCACAACTATCTGATCGAAGCGGCAGCCGCTGTGGCCGCTCAAGTCCCCAACGTTCGCTTTCTGCTTGTCGGCGACGGTGTTCTTAAGGACCATTACCAGGCTCGCATTGCCGAGCTTGGACTGACATCGCACTTTCGTTTTGCCGGACTTGTCGCGCCTGAAGCAGTGACCAATTATCTGCATGCCATGGACGCCGTCGTTCACACCAGCGACTGGGAAGGACTGGCCCGCGTGATTCCTCAGGGCCTGCTGGCCGGCAAGCCCGTGATCAGCTTCGACATCGACGGCGCCGCAGAGGTTTGTATTCACGAAGAAACGGGACTGCTGGTGAAACATCGCGACATCGAACAACTGTCCGGCGCCATGCTGCGTCTGGCGCAGGATCATGAGCTGCGACGCAGACTGGGCAACAACGGGCGCCATCGATTCACCGAACAGTTTCGCCATGAGAACATGACGGCCCGTATTCGCGATGTTTATCAGATGGTTCTGCATCGGCGAAACGAAACATCAGGCTCGTAGCCCGGCCGCTTTCATCAGAGCGGCTGTGGAAACGTATGCCTCGCGGACCCAGTCTTCGATGCGATCCGGCTGCGGTGAATACTCCAGCTCAATCGAAACCGCACCGCTCATGTTCAGCTTTGCAATTTCCAGCAGGTACGGTTCAAAATTCACGACGCCACGGCCCGGCGGCAGATCACCGTGGCGGACTCCATCGCAGTCAGAAATGTGAACGTGAATCGCATGGTTCTTCAGCCGAGCCACCTCCGCAGCCTCCACGTGAGCCAGATGCAGATGCGAAATATCAATGTTGGCGCACAGGGCCGGATGGCCGGCCTGGCCCAGAAATCGGCACATCGTGTCGACACTGTTGACCAGCGATAACGGGAAGGGCTCAAGCTCCATCGCGATTCTCAGCCCGAGCGATTCTGCATAGTCCGCCAGCCGACGGCAGTTTTCAACGCCTGTGGTCCATTGTTCTTCCGGCGGAATGACTTCCTGATTCCAAATGTATTCGCCCAGAACCAGCAGCAGGTTTTCGGCTTCCAGCTCAAAACACAGGTCCAGATACTTTCGGCAGCGATCCATGTGAAACCGCTGCACCGAGGGATTAAAGTCGATCAGACCGGTCGCGACGCAGCAAACCGAAATAATCGGAAGGCCGGCTTTCTGGGTCTCGCGACGAAGCAGTTTGCGTTCGCGAATATCGATGTCGAGCGGATCGGCAAAGATATCGATGGAATCAAATCCGATCTCGCGAGTCTTCTGAATTCCCCAGGCCGTGTTGCGACCGGCCTGAGCCCACGCGCTGTTGATGAGTCCCAATTGCATCAGACTGTTCTTTCTGTCAAATCTTCAAAGACCGATCACTTTTCAGGCGACCGCGGTGGGGCGGGGGTGTTGATTTAGTCACGGATTCAGCTTCTTTCGTTTAACGGCAAGCCGCAGTCGCACGTAAATTTCTGAACCATCGCCTGCGGCCTACCGTTAAACGATTAAATCAACAACCCGCCCGCGGGGCACAGTCACGGTTCCTGATGCTTCGTGTTCTAATGCGAATTTGATGGCCTGTCAGAACACCACAGGTGAAAGCTCGGACAGCGTAGCAATTATCCCGCTCAAGGAAATACAATCGGCTCATGCCGGAGCCACCACCGTCCAAACGTCGACACCGATTGACATCGAAACCCGATGGCAGCACCTTTCTGCGCGACACTCCGGACGCGGCCGAGCCAGTGCCGCCCCTGTCCGCCGTTGATGAGTCAGGCAACGCGGCGGAAGTGACGCCCACGGTGCCGTATGCCGAGCTCCATTGTCGCACGAACTATTCGTTTCTTGAAGGCGCGTCACATGCGGATGAGCTGGCCGCTCGAGCCAAAGAACTGGGCCTGAAGGCCATCGCGGTGACCGATCGCAATTCGCTGGCCGGTGTCGTTCGGGCTCACGTCGCTGCCAAAGAGGCCGGTCTGAAGTTACTCGTTGGCGCAGAAATTGTTCCATCGGATGGACCGTCTGTGGTTTTGCTGGCCACCGATCGAGCGGCCTATGGTCGACTGTCGCGGCTGATCACAACCGGCCGACGGCGCGCTCCCAAGGGCGAATGTCGGCTGACGATCGACGATATCGTTCAGCATGCGGAAGGACTGCTGTGCTGCGTGCCCCTGTGTACCGAATCCCGCTTGCGATTTGAGCGTCGTTACGAACCGGGTCTGCAATGTGAGGTCACCGATACAGACTTGTTAAAACTGCGTTCCATGTTCGGAGATCGCTGTTATGGGCTGGCGGAACTCCATCGCGGCCCCGACGATGAATCGCGGCTGCAGCGATGGATTCTGCAATGCGAACGTTGCGATGTTCGTCTGGTGGCCGCGAATGATGTTCATTTTCACGTGTCTCGCCGCCGCGCGCTTCACGATGTGGTGACTGCCATTCGTCATGCGACGCCGCTGCAGTCTCTGGGACATGAACTGTTTCCAAACGGCGAACGATATCTGAAATCCGGCGTGGAAATGACGGCGTTGTTTGGTGGTCGGCAGGAGCTGATCGTTCGATCGGTGGAGATCGCCGACCGTTGTACGTTTTCACTTTCGGAGCTGCGGTACGAGTATCCTGAAGAGCTTGTTCCCGACGGCACGACACCGATCGAACATCTGACCGGCCTGACATGGCGAGGTGCTCAGGTTCGTTACCCGGACGGAATTCCCGCCAAGGTTCGTGAGCTGATTCTGCACGAGCTGGGGCTGATCGAAGAACTGAAGTACGAAGCGTACTTTCTGACGGTTTACGACATCGTGCGTTTTGCGAGGGAACGCCAGATACTTTGCCAGGGCCGAGGTTCGGCCGCGAACTCCGTGGTGTGTTATTGCCTGGGTGTTACGTCGGTCGACCCGAGCCGGATTGATGTTCTGTTCGAGCGATTCGTCAGTCGCGAGCGCAACGAAGCTCCGGATATCGACGTCGATTTTGAGCACGAGCGACGCGAAGAAGTTCTGCAGTATCTTTTTGAACGCTACGGTCGCGATCGAGCCGGGATGACGGGAGCTGTAATCACGTACCGGCCACGCTCTGCCATTCGCGATATCGGCCGGGCGCTGGCACTTTCGAATGATCGAATCGATAAGCTTGCCGGACAAATGGAACATGTCGACAATGCAGAACAGTTTCCGGAACGCATGCGTGAAGGTGGTATCGATCCGGAATCGCTGCTCGGGCGGCGAATGCTGGAACTGCTGAATTCCCTGCTGACATTTCCTCGACATCTGTCTCAGCATTCCGGCGGCATGGTGATGTCGCGGGGCTTGCTGAGTGAACTGGTGCCGATTGAAAATGCTTCGATGCCGGGACGAACCGTGATCCAATGGGACAAGGACGATCTGGACGCACTCGGATTGCTGAAGGTTGATTGTCTTTCGCTGGGGATGCTCAGCTGCATCCGACGGGCATTTGATTTGATTCGGCAGCACCATCAACGCACGCTGACTCTGGCGAATGTTCCGGCCGAGGATCCTCAGGTTTATGAGATGGTCAGTGCGGCGGATACTGTCGGTGTTTTTCAGATTGAAAGCCGGGCTCAGATGAACATGCTGCCGCGACTGAAGCCTCATTGTTTTTATGATCTGGTGATCGAAACGGCGATCGTGCGGCCGGGGCCAATTCAGGGGGACATGGTTCATCCGTATCTGCGAAGACGTTCGGGCGAAGAGCCCGTGGATTATCCCAATGCGGCCGTGCGATCCGTCCTGCATAAAACGCTGGGCGTCCCAATCTTCCAGGAGCAGGCCATGCGGCTGGCGATTGTGGCGGCCGGTTTTACGCCGGGCGAAGCGGATCAGTTGCGTCGCGCGATGGGAGCCTGGCGGAAGACCGGAGTGATCGCAAAATTCCGTGACAAGCTGGTCAGTGGAATGCTGCAACGCGGCTACGACGGAGAATTTGCCGAACGCGTGTTTAAGCAGATCAGCGGCTTCGGGGAGTACGGTTTTCCGGAATCTCACGCGGCCAGTTTTGCGCTGCTGGTCTACGTTTCGGCGTGGATCAAGCGATACCACCCGGCCGTTTTTGCGGCGGCGTTAGTCAACAGTCAGCCGATGGGATTTTACGCGCCCGCTCAGCTCGTCCGCGACGCTCAAGAACATGCAGTCAGGGTGCTTCCTGCGGACGTGAACCACAGCAACTGGGACTGTACCCTCGAACCCATCACCGCAGCGGCAGAACCCAGCACGTCGCCTTTTCGCCATCGTGATGAAACGCTCGGACTTCGTCTGGGCTTTCGTCTGCTGCGAGGATTCTCGGAAGAGCATGCGGTACGAATTGAAGCGGCCCGCGTACGAGGCGCGTTTGTGTCGCTGGAGGAGTTCGCGCGCCGGACGCAGTTGAATCGTGCCACGTTGCAGCTTCTGTCACGCGCGGACGCATTTGCTTCGCTGAAGATCGAACGTCGCGAGGCTTATTGGCAATCGTTGCCGGCTCGCGAACAACTACCATTGTTTGATGATCCTGAATTGGCAACGAACGAAGAAGATTCGCCGGAGCTGCCACAGATGACAGCTCAGGATCAGGTTGTGGAAGATTATTCATCCGCGGGGCTGACCTTGAGAAAGCATCCCGTCAGCTTTCTTCGCGAACAGTTGACACAGTTGAGAGCCGTCACGTCGGAACAGCTTAGTGAGCTGACTCCTGATCGTCGCGTCAAAGTCGCCGGGCTCGTTCTGATGCGGCAGCGACCGTCAACCGCAAGCGGGATTACGTTCGTGACGCTGGAAGACGAAACCGGCGTGGCGAATTTGGTCGTGTATCCGTCTGTCTGGCAACATTTTCGACAAACCGCCCGCTTCGCTTCCGTCCTGCTGGCCACCGGACGTCTGCAACGCGAGGGCGATGTGATTCACGTTGTCTGCGAACGGCTCGATGATGTCAGCGAGATGCTCAAACAGATCGAATCACGCGCCCGAAATTTTCGTTAGGCAACGGTTGAAAGCGATGTGACGAACTTCCATCTATGTGGGTCCGCACCGTTTCCTGTCCCGACGATGGCACCGTCTGACCAAAGCGACCCAAGCACTGTTTAATGCGTCAAAAGTTCAATTCCAGGTCCGATGTTCGAAAACAGCCTCTCAACATAGAGATGCAAGTTGATGGCCGCTTGGCCGCAGAACCAAGAAACGGTCGGGGCGGTTGACAACTGAGAGCTGGCTGCCGGATACTCCCGCTGCACAATGCCGCGTCATGCTCAAAGGCATGCCTGGAATGTCAGGCGATGACCGGCGTATCATTCAGGGCATTGCGGTGACTGGAACGATGTGCCTGGCCGCATGCGGAAGATTTTTTACCCACCAGGAAACAGAACATGAAAAATTACTGGATGTCCATCGCTGTCACGAGTCTGCTCAGCGTCGCACTGTCGATTCTCGGCGCAGACCGCAGCCTTGCGGCGGAAAACGCCGCGCCCGTTCGGATGGGCTGTGGAGTCATGACGTTTGACACCGTCCCTGGCTGGGGGCTTGACGAAGACGGCAAATCTCAAATCGGACCGACTCACGGCGGCGTCGTGATCGACAAAGCGGGAAACATCTACACCAGTGCCAACATGGGCGTTTTCGTGTTCTCACCCGATGGCAAAGTCGTTCGCCGTTTCATCGGACCGGACTACACAAACATTCACGACATGGAAATTCGCGACGAAGCCGATGGCGAATTTATCTACGGCGCACGCAACGCCAATGCGGAAGGCATCAAGTTCAGCGCAGAAATGGGGGACATTGTCCTTCGTCTGAAATTCCCCGAAGAATCCGGTCTGAAGCTGACCGCGTTTAATCCGACGGCGATCACCGTGGCTTCAAACGGCGACATCTTCCTGTCGGACGGCTATGCCAGTAATCATATTTTCAAGTTCGATAAAACCGGCAAGTACCTGATGCACTTCGGTTCCAAAGGAAACGACCTGAAGCAGTTCAACACGGCTCACGGAATGACTCTGGACACGCGCTACGATCCACCGCGTCTGCTGATCTGTGATCGCAATCATGAACCGAAAGGCCGTCTGCTGCATTATGACCTCGACGGCAACTACATCGAAGAAGTGATCACTGGTCTGGGAATGCCAACGTCCGCTGCGGTTCAGGGGGACTTCGTCGCTGTGCCTGACCTGCACGGTCGACTGGTGATTCTTGACAAGAGCAATACGATCATGGCCGTGCTGGGACACAATCCAGACCCTGCAAAACGTGTCAATTTCAATGTCCCGCAGGATCAGTGGATTGAAGGTATCTTCAGCGGAACTCACGGGTCGTTCTGGGACAAGGACGGCAATCTGTATGTGCAGGACTGGAATGTGTCCGGGCGGATCATGAAACTTGTGCGAGTTCGGTAAGCACCCGTGCAAAAGTTTCTTCGTTTAGCGGCAAGCCGTAGGCGTCGGTTTCCTGTTAATTTGCCTATACCTCCGGCTCGCCGTTAAACGAATTATGCCCAATTTGCCTGCGCCTGCGGCTCGCCGTCAAACGAAAATGCGGAATGCCTGAGTAAATCAACAGTCCGCTTGTGGGCCGTGTGTTTGACGGAACGATTTTTCACAGCCAGGGTGAGTTGAATGTCGGTTGTTGTTACCTCAGATCTCTGTCGCCGCTACGGTTCCCGCCGCGCGATTTCGGACGTTAATCTGACCATCGAGCAGGGCGAGATCTTTGGTTTTCTCGGTCCCAATGGGGCCGGGAAGTCGACCCTGATCCGCGTCCTGATGGGACTTTTGCGAGCCGGTTCGGGGGCGGCAAAGATCTTTGACAAGGATTGCTGGAAGCAGGGGAGCGTCATTCGTCGCGACGTCGGTTATGTGCCCGGCGACGTGCGTCTGTATCCCTGGCTGACGACTCGCCGCGGCTTGGCCATGTTGTCTCGAATTCATGGCCGTGATTTGACTTGTACAGGAATGGCCCTGGCAGAAAAGTTTCGGCTGGAGCCCGATCTGCTGGTGCGAAAGATGTCGCGCGGCAATCGGCAGAAAGTCGCCATTGTGCTGGCCATGGCTCATTCGCCGCAGCTGGTCATTCTGGATGAACCGACATCTGGGCTGGACCCGCTGATGCAGGATACTCTGATGGCCTGCCTGCGCGAAATGGCAGCAGAAGGTCGCACCGTGATGTTCTCCAGCCACACGCTCAGTGAAGTGGAAACGCTGTGTGATCACATCGCGATCGTCCGTGATGGTCAGATCGTCGAAGATTCAACACTGTCAGCATTGAAGGCGCAGGCTCCACGACAGATCCTGGTGACTCTTCGCCCCGAACAGGTCGCTGCAGTCATTCAATGGCCCGAATTTGTTTCGGTGAAATTTCTGCCGGGAATGAATTCGCCGCAGGCGGATTCCTCGGCCGCGCTGATTGCCCCATCACTTCGCGAACGGACCTGTCTGCTGCAGCTTCTGGGGACGTCGGCCGCGTTTCTGAAATGGGCCGCGGCGCAGGATTTCGCGGACATCACCATTGGGGCTCCGTCACTGGAGGTGTTGTTTCGTCGATATTACGAACCTGCAACAGAAACTGTCGAAGAGGCTGTATCATGACGGGACTGCTGCAGAAAATCTGGATGGAAGTTCGCTGGCCCGTGCTATGGCTGAGCCTTGGGCTGGGCGTTGTGATGGGCCTTCTGACGGCACTCCTGCCGAAGGTCCTGGGCAACATTCATACGATGTTCGACAAAATGCCGATCGTGAAGCCGCTGCTCATCGCACTTCTGGGCGTTGATCCCGGCGATCAGGTTTCGGCTCAGCTTTCGCAGGCTTTTCTTTGGGTCCACCCAACTGTGCTGACATTGCTGTGGGCTCATGAGGTGATGTACTGTTCGCGCATGCCGGCTGGTGAGATTGATCGCGGGACAGCCGATTTTCTGCTGTGTCAGCCGGTGTCACGGTGGCAGGTTTATTTTGCGGAAACGATCGGCTGGCTGATGTCAGGTTTCTGCATTCTGTGCGTGGGTTATGCGGGCCATCTGGCTGCATCCATGAGCGTTCAGCCGGACATGCGTCTGTCGGTGAGTCACACGATGATGGTGATGGCCAATCTGGCGGCTGTGTATCTGGCTGTCGGCAGCCTGGCGTTTTTGATCTCGGCACTGAGCGATCGACGGGGACGTGCGATCGGGATTGTTTTTACGGCGCTGCTGGCTTCGTTTTTGCTGAATTTTCTCGCTCAGTTTCTGGACTGGGCGAAATCCATTTCACGATGGTTGTCCGTGATGGAATACTATCGCCCGGCGATCATCATTCAGACGGGCCTGTTCCCCTGGTCCGATGTCGCCGTGCTGCTGTGCATGGCAGCCGTTTTGTGGACTGCCGCGGGGGTCGTGTTCCGAATGCGGAGCGTGTGTACCGTCTGAAGTGCAAATGCGGCGCAGCCGGCTAAACCGGCGGCGCCCTTGTACGGCGGCAGTTCGCCCTCCCGGATTGTGAGGGACGATGCGGCAGGCGATTACAGGACGCTGGCAAACACGCGTTCTTCCGTCGTGCTGTTGATGGACTGGTTGAGCGATTCCACGATCTGCGGCACAAGGGCATCGGCTTCGTCGGAAGGAATCTGACACGTGCCGGCCGCTGAGTGTCCGCCGCCCCCGTGTTGAAGCATGAGGGAGCCCACATCCGTCGGATTGGTGCGGTTCAGGATCGATTTTCCAACCGCCAGGACAGTTGTGCCGGGCTGGCGACTTCGAAGCAGGTGGAGCGACACATTGCACTCGGGCAGCAACGCGTACGACAGGAAACGATTGCCGCAGTAGATCACTTCTTCCTGACGCAGATCGATCACGGCCACGTTGCCATAGATTCCGGAACAGCGAGCCACCTGTTCACAATAGTCCTGCCGCTGCAGGTTGTAGAGTTCGACGCGTTCACGCACGTCCTGCAGGCCGAGAATATCTTCAATGCTGTGACTGCGGCAATAGTCCACCAGCGCCATCATCAGCTGGTAATTGGAAATCCGGAAGTCACGGAAACGAACGAGCCCCGTGCGTGGATCCATGACGAAGTTCAGGAGGTCCCAGCGACGGGGGGCCAGAATGTCTTCGCGTGTAAAGCGAGCCGCGTCGCACTTGTCGACGGCTTCCATCATTTCATGGCTGATGTTTCGAAAGCGTGCAGCACCACCGAAATAGTTGTAAACAACGCGGGCCGCTGAATCGGCATCGGGATCAAGAATGTAATTCTGACGCACAATGTGCCCGTTTCGCAGGGCTTCACTGTGGTGGTGATCAAAGCAAAGGTGGCATGAGGCCACATAGGGCAAGTTTGTGATGATGTCGCGGGATGTGACTTCGATCAGTCCATCCTGCATATCTTTCGGATGAACAAACATGATGTCGTCAAGCATTTGCAACTCACGCAGAAGTGCAGCGCTGACGAGCCCATCAAAGTCACTTCGAGTGATCAGGCGATAATTGAAAGTTTGAAGAGGCATAGATGTTGCTCTCGCCAGAGATGCGTTGCTGGCAAATTGTCGGGGGAGTCGTTTGTCCTGGAGGCGATGGTAGCCTAGTTCGGGATTCAGAATCGCGTTGCGTTTCGTAGTCGATTCTTCACGATGCTGTCTTTCGCCCGGAATCCACACGACCGTTTGCGCCGGTTGTGACGAATAGTTGGCCCGGTCTGGCGTGTTGGACACCACAATGGATGGCTTCCGAGGGAGTAATTTTTCGTACGTTGATCCTAAAAAGTTCCCACGTCTCTTCTCACAGAACGTGGCTGTGAATCGAGTTGCTACGGATCGGCGCAAGGCATCAAGGTCAGGAGCGTGTGTTGATCTCTGGCCTGATGATCTTCATTTTCCGCATGTGAATGAGTTTTTCGAAGTAAACAGCCTGGAAGAAAGTGGTCTTTCAAAAGGCCCCTGAGAATATGCCAGTTGAAAGGCGGCTGAGTCGCAAGTCTTTGCCTGAAACTCTATTGTTCGCATGGATTCGAACTTGCCCCCCCCAGGCCGGAAAATAATGACAGTGCGTAGTTTTATGTTTGTTTGCTTTCTGATGGCCATTTGCGCAGCAGCCAATGCGGGGCATCCGTTAGTTGCCGTCCACTCGCAAAACGATCGGCTCACGTCCACCGTGGAAATCCCTGCGGCTGCAGGAACGGACACTCCTGAGACTGCTCCCAAAACTGAAGCAGAAGAGTTTCTGAAGTCCGCGTTTCAGCCTCCGAGTGCCGATGTTCCCAAACGAAATACCACTCTACTGCTGACGTTTTATTGCGCCGCCATTGTGGTCGCTTCGATGGCAGGCGGCTGGCTGCCGTCTGTGATTCGACTCACGCATACGCGAATGCAGACGATGATCAGCTTCGTGGGCGGTTTAATGCTGGGGATTGCGATCTTCCATTTGCTTCCGCATTCGATCCACGGAACACAGTCAGCAGACGATTCCGCCTGGTGGATGATGGCCGGCATCGTCACGATGTTCCTGCTGATCCGATGTTTTCATTTTCATCATCACGGCCCGCTGGAAATCTCAACGGCCGAAGAAGACCCCTGCGCCGGCCATCGAGATCATGATCATGCGGTGCTGAGCAGGCACGACCATGACCACGACCATGACCACGACCATGACCACGGTCATGATCATGACCACGATCAACACCATGGGCAGCAGGCTGTGGAACGGCTGAGTGTTGCGCTTCCACAGTTGCCGGTAATCGCAACGACGCAGCCGCACTGCCATCATGCTCATCAGCTGAGCTGGCTTGGGATCACGCTGGGGCTTTCACTTCATACTTTGATTGACGGGATGGCCCTGGCTGCCAGTGTGCAGGCGGAGTCGAGTTTTCGACCGATGATGTCGTTGTTTGGGCTGGGGACATTTCTCGCAATCATGCTGCACAAGCCGCTGGATGCTGTTTCCATCACCTCCCTGATGGCCGGGGCGGGCTGGTCACCACGGTCACGACTTCTTGTGAGCATCGGTTTCTCAGCCATGTGTCCCCTGGGCGCGATTTTGTTTGGACTGGGAATCAGTTTGTTTGGTGGATACCGGGACCAGGTAGTCTGCTCAGCTCTCGCGTTTTCCGCCGGCGTGTTTCTTTGTATTTCACTGAGTGACCTGCTGCCGGAAATGGAGTTTCATGCTCACAATCGAGTGCGTTTGACCGCCGCGCTGCTGGCGGGAATTCTGCTGGCCTACGGCATTACGTTTCTCGAGCCCGGTCATCTGCACTGAGGCGTTGCACAACAATAAACCACCGAACAGGATGCCGTAGGACAGGCTTCCAGCCTGTCTTTACATTGACAGGCTGGAAGCCTGTCCTACGAAAAACGGCAACTAATTGTCGTGCATGGGCTAACCCATTATGGTCCCGGCCCGGCAGCGTCCTTCAGACGCCCGGCCAGTTCTCTCATGGGCCGTACTCTGTCGTCGCGATCCATGCGTGTTCTTCGGCCGGAACAGCATCACCTAATCCAGTGCGCGGCATACACAGAGATTTCCATTGATGGTGAGCGGAAAAAACGATGGAAATACACCATTGACCGCAAATGTAGCCAAGGCTACATTAACAGTCGTGAAGGAACAATCAGGTGGATCTGTGGGCGACGCTGTTTACTCCTTCACGTTGTGGAACGCGCTGCTTTTGGAACAGGGGATTTGCGATGCAGATTTATGATGGGTGGCTCTCAGCGTCTCGACCGGAATCACGACC
>JBDNHX010000246.1:0-11007 GCA_041688565.1 Planctomycetaceae bacterium | reverse complement strand
CGCGGATACATGACCTTTGCGACGTCCGGGCCAAACTCCCGCACGACTCAGGTGTTCATCAATTTCATCGACAATGCGTTCCTCGACTCACAGGGTTTCACGCCAATTGGTGAGGTCATTGAGGGGCTCGACAAAGTGGATGCGATCTTCTCCGGCTACGGTGAAAAACCGGATCAGTTGCAGATCACACGCGTCGGAAATTCGTACCTCAAGGAGAATTTCCCGGAACTCGATTACGTGAAGACCGCGCGGATCATTGCGGATTAGCCGGACAGCGCCATATGTTGATCAGCTGCAGTGCGATAGCACCCGGTTTATGCAGGGGAAACGTTAAAAAACCGGACGCTGGCGCGTTTCGGCCGATGATTCAAAACACCGCATTTCTGCAGACATGGCGCTGTCCAGTCAGGTTCACACCGACGATTCCGTGGGCGGCGAATGGAACTCGGTCCATCGTCGCCACGCATAGCTCCATTCGATCCACATACGCATCACGGACCAAAGCAGGCGCATCCGTTCAAGCTGGTCCGCGGGCAGACGCGTTTGCAGAGCCTGGGCTTCGCGAGCGGCCATGTCGAGTCCCCAGCGACGGGCGAGCAGCCGACAAAGACTGTCGGCTGAAAGATCCATTTCATCAGCGTCTTCGTCGATGTCTTCAAACGCGGGCGTCTGAGTTTCATCAGAGATTAAACCAGCGCTGTCAGCGGTGACAAAGAACTCGAACAGCCGCGATCGAAAGGGCTCGACTTCCAGCGGTCGAGTGCTGGCCTGCGCTTCCTGAATGAGATTTTCGAGACTGTTCAGGATTTCCCTGGCAATGAAACGTGCAGGATTGTTTTTTCCCCGATCGTCACGGTCAGGAATAATGTCCTCGGAGTTCATGGTTGCAGGCCGCCTTATGGATTCAGATCTGTAGGTCTTTCAGTGGATCTGCAGTCTAACGGAATTCGACCGCATGACCAACGGTGCCAAAGCCCCGCCCTCCGACTGTAGTGATTGTGCAGGTTACACTGATTGCAGGGGCGAAGTTCGGCATCAATTGCCTGTCATCGGAAAAATCGATTTCTTCACCGAACAGCGAAAACTGTTTCTGCCGCCAGGAGTTGCAGCAACGAACATCACGGCTCCGATTACTTTCACGACTCATCCTCCTGCCACATCCACTGATGTCGCATATCCCAACTGACCACTGATGTCGCATATCCCAACTGACCGGTGATGTCGCATATCCCAGCTGACCGGACAACCGGAGGCCGGAGATGATTCCTAACGAACGACGATCTTCGTTCCAGAATCAGGTCTCTGCCCAATCGTCACGGAAGGCAAAGGTTTCATGGTCCTGCCCAATCCAACATATCGACTCAGGTTTATAGGCGGACTGGCGGTCTGCTGTAGCCTGAGCATAGCTGCAGTGGCTCAGGACCGGTCACCTTTCTCCGCTCCACAAGACGCATCCAGGACGACGCCCGACTGGCTTATCACCCAAAGTGACAGATCCACTTTGACCGCGCCGGACTTCCTGCTCGCGGAAGCCTCCGAAGCTTCTGAAGAAGAACCTGCTGCTGCTGCTGACTCAGCCGACGCCGAAGAGAGCGACGCCGGCGCTGACACCTTCACGTCAGAACTCAGTCGTCTGCAGAAGCGCATCGATCAGCTTGAGGCGGGTGAAAAAAAACGAGCTGACGCTGAGAAAAAAAAGAAGGACGAAGAAACAAAGAAAGCCGAAGGCTGGCAGGACCTGTCCACCGACAAGTGGACAGTGAAGCTCGGCGGCCATGTGCAGCTGGATTACATCAACTGGGCCAATGCCGACCCGGGGATTTCACCGACCAGCGGTCCGGGCACAAGCGATTACTTCGAATTCCGCCGCCTGCGACTTGTCGCCGACGGAACGGGCTATGGACAATGCGATTTCCGCCTCCAGATGACTCTGGAGCCGGAAACGGTTGGTACCAGTCCCCCAGGCGATGTGGTCTCGCCGGATGTCAAAGACGCCTATTTCTCCATGAATGAAATCCCCGGGCTTGGACGAGTCCGCATTGGGAATTTCTTCGTGCCGTTTGGTCTGGAACAAGTGACCAACGACACGAATAATATCTTCATGGAACGGTCGATTCCGACTCAGGGTGTGTTCACTGCCGACCGGGAAGTGGGCGTGGCACTTTACAATTGCACGGACGACCAAAGTGTTACGTGGGCCACGGGTGTCTTCTTTGACAGCATCAGCGAAGGTCTGAAAGAACGCATCGACGACAATCAGGGTTACCGTGTCAGCGGTCGCGTGACGTGGCTGCCGTTCTATGATGAACCGTCCAACGGGCGGTACCTGATTCACACGGGGGCCGGCATACTGCACACCGACGATCAGGACAATAAAGTCCGCTTCCGAGCACGGCCGCAGATTAAAGAAGGGCCACGCATCATCGACAGCGGCACCCTGGATGCAGATGCTTACACCACCGGAAATCTTGAATTCGCGGCTGTCATGGGCTCCGTTACGCTGCAAAGCGAAGCCTACCTGACCAGCGTGGACATGAATACCGGCGGGGCAGAAATGGCGCACGGCGGCTACGCGCATCTCAGCTATTTTCTGACAGGCGAAAACCGAATCTACGAACGCTTCGGTCAGCACGGAGCTCAGTTCGGACGCAACGTACCGTACTCAAATTTCTTCATGGTTCCCGGTGCCATCAGCCCGGGTGCGTGGGAAATGAAAACCCGTTACTCGCACCTGAATCTCAACGAGTTCAACAAGGGTGAGTACAACGACCTGACCACCGGTTTCAACTGGTACTGGAGCGATCGAACGCGAGTGATGTTTGACTGGATCCATCCAGTAACAACAGCCCAGACGACCTTTGGCGATACTCAGTCTGATCTGCTCGCAATGCGGTTTGACTTCAACTGGTAAAGACTTCTCGGGTGTCTCTCCTTACCTCACAGATTGTGTCTGGACTTTGAAATTTCAAATCTGTGATCTCAAATTCAGTCCTCGCAGCCAAAGGCGTTGCTTCCATGAAGTCATCTACTCGCCGACTGTTCCTGCACTCGCTATTGGCGGCATCCGTTGCTCCGATGCTGAAGAATTCTTCCTTCGCGGCCGAACGCTCCTGCATAGGCTGCGGCTGCCACGCCAATCAGTGCCGCAAAATCTGTCGGCTCGTGAAGGACGAAAAGAAGATCACGACAACCTGCTGGGGCATGGAATGTGAAGATGTCTGCGTGCCCGGACCAAGTCATCCCGAATGCAAACATTGTGAAATGGTCTGCGGCAAAGGCGAAGGTGACAAGGAAATTTGCACTCAGCCGAAGAAACTCGTCTGGACCTCATGGGTGCCCGGATGTGGACGCGACATTGTCACCAAACGCAAGCTGATGAAGAAGACGGTGACGAAGACGGTCCCGTCGTTCAAATGGGTCGTGGAAGACATGTGCACAGCGTGCATGGCTCAGACGGAACCGGTCTCGGTTCCGGCAGGATCAAAAGTCCCACCAGCACCCGAGATTGCAGGCGCAGTCGTCATGGTCAGTGTTGCGGAAGAATAACTGGCCGCTGGTGGGCTGCTGATTTCCGTTTGCAGTGCCGCTCAATTTGTAGCGGAACATTCTTGTAGCGGAACTCGCCAGGAGTTTCGGTTTTGCCTTCAAACCCCAGGGTGCCGAAAGTCTTGGCGACTTCCGCTACGGCTTAAGTCCACGCCATTGCACCCTTTTCTGACGGAACAGGCCCAGGGAATGCCGTTCCCGCAAGATCGCCCAATTTACTGTCTCCGGCAAGAAGTTCGTATTCCTCAGTTGCGTTATCCAGCGTTCACCGATAAAACACGATCAAATGGGTAGTATTTATTGAACGGGCGGAGTTGTTGAGTCGATGAGACTTTCAAGAAAATCAGATTACGCGTTGCGGGCTCTGTTCAGCCTCGTGGCGTATCGCGGCCAGGGGCCGATTTCGATACGGACGCTGGCCGAACAGAACGACATTCCGCGGCGGTTTCTGGAACAGATCATGTTGGATCTGAAGTCGCGCGGCTGGGTCGAAAGCATTGCCGGTCGTGATGGCGGGTTTGTGCTGGCGAAGAAGCCTGAAGAAATCACAATGGGGGAAATTGTAAGACATTTTGACGGAATTTTGGCCCCAATTTCCTGTGTTTCCACTTCAGATTATGAACCGTGTTCTCAGGAAAGTGTTTGCCGTTTTCGCCGCGTGATGCTGGATATTCGAAACTACATCGCTCGCCTGATGGACAGCGCGACGCTTGCCAGCGTGTTTCAGGGTGCGATCGTTCGTCGAGAGGAAGTTTTCACGCCGGAATTGAACTACGGAGATGGCATTTAACTGTCTCTACTTTTTTTTGGCCTTAACTATCACCTACCTAGTGATGGTTTTATGTTTGGAATGACTTTCATGCGGAAAAATTCCCTCTTTTTGCTGTTCTCTGTCGCCCTTGCAGCTGTCGGCTGTGGTTCTGGCGATTCACCGTCAGCGTCAGCATCGTCCGAACCGGGGTCAGGGGCTGCTTCAACGCCGGTTGAGCTTTTGAATGTTTCCTACGACCCCACTCGGGAATTGTGGAAGGAGCTGAACGAGAAGTTCACCGCTCAGCAGACGGCTGCCGGAAACGAGGTCTCGATCAAGCAGTCTCACGGCGGTTCCGGCAGTCAGGCACGGGCCGTGATCGACGGACTGGAAGCCGATGTGGTCACGCTGGCGATGTGGTCCGATACGGAGCAGCTACACAAGAGGGGTCTGATTAAAGATGGTTGGGAGGACGCTTTCCCCAATCGAAGTCTGCCCTACACGTCCACAATTGTGTTTGTGGTTCGCAAGGGAAATCCAAAGAACATCAAGGCCTGGTCTGACCTTGTGGGTTCAGGAATCGAGATCATCACGCCGAACCCGAAAACGTCCGGAAACGGCAAGCTGGCGTTTCTGGCTGCCTGGGGCAGCGTGCTTCACAAGGGCGGTACAGAAGCAAACGCGCGTGCCTTCGTCACGCAGTTGTACAAGCAGGTTCCTGTGCTGGACACAGCCGCACGTGGCGCAACGACGACCTTTGCTCAAAAGGGGATCGGTGATGTGCATCTGACCTGGGAAAATGAGGCTCATCTGGAAATCACAGAAGCCAAAGGCGAACTGGAGCTGGTGTTCCCTGAGGCCAGTATTCTGGCAGAGCCTCACGTCGCGGTTGTGGATGAGAACGTCGACAAAAAGGGAAGCCGGGCGGCTGCGGAGAACTATCTGAAGTTCCTCTACACACCCGAAGGTCAGGCCGTGATTGCAAAGCATTTCTACCGTCCGTCCGATGCTGCCGTTCTCGCTGCGAACTCAGCCTCGTTCCCAACCATCGATTTGTTTCCTGTGACAAAAGTTGCGGCCAGCTGGGACGACGCTCAGACAAAGTTCTTCGCCGACGGTGCGGAGTTCGACAAGATCTACGAGGGCAATAAGTAACGCTCGATCGCTAAGTGTCTGATCGTCGCCTTTCGCTCCGCGAAAGAACGCTACTTTCGCGGAGCGAAAGGCGACAATTATTGATCGACCGAGCCAAAGTAACGCTTTTCCCAGGTGCGGGAGTCTCTGCGGAATCTTCGGTATGGACATGTGCAGATCATTGTTCAGGACGGAGTCGTGGTTCAGATCGATCGTCTTGAGCGAAGACGGATCTCAAAAAACGAACGCCATGCTGGCTGACGAGAAATCCAAAACGGGCCTGACGACAGCGCGTCGAGGGTACTATCTTAGTTTTATTGGAGTCCGCAACATGTTTGGCAAACGCCGCAGTCCGCTTCCTGGCTTTGGACCAGGGCTGGCTGTGACTTTGGGGTGGCTGACGATCCTGCTGTTTCTTCCGTTGCTGGCGTGTCTTGCCAAAGCAATCTCCTTAACACCATCGGAGTTCATGACCGCTGTCTGGTCAGAACGAGCCCGCTCGGCCTATCTGCTGACCTTCGGTGCGGCCGCTATTTCAGCGATCGTGGACGTACTGCTCGGCTTACTTTTTGCCTGGGTCCTTGTTCGCTATCAGTTTCCCGGCCGGCAGTTAATGGATGCTATCATCGATCTGCCTTTCGCCCTTCCCACGGCTGTGGCGGGTCTCGTCTATTCCAGTCTCTATGTGAAGAACGGCTGGTTCGGACGTTATCTGGTTCCGCTTGGCATCGAAGGCGCCTATTCAAGATTCGCCATTGTGCTGGTGCTGATTTTTCTGGGTCTGCCCTTTGTCGTGCGAACTGTGCAGCCGCTGCTGTCGAGCATCGAAGGGGACATCGAAGAAGCGGCCGCTTCACTGGGAGCCTCCCGCTGGCAAACGTTTCGACGCGTCATTCTGCCTTCTCTGATGCCCGCGCTTTACACCGGCTTTGCCCTGGCGTTTGCTCGGGGACTGGGAGAATACGGTTCGATCATTTTTGTTTCGACCAATATCCCGTTCAAGTCGGAGATCGCTCCGATGCTGATTTACTCGCGACTGGAGGACTACAACTACGCGGAAGCTACAGCGATCGCGGTTGTGCTGCTGATCGGATCCATAGCAACATTGATGCT
The DNA here is from genome assembly GCA_041688565.1 of Planctomycetaceae bacterium. Lineage (GTDB taxonomy): Bacteria > Planctomycetota > Planctomycetia > Planctomycetales > Planctomycetaceae > SXXK01. Next base: position 4,463 of record JBDNHX010000246.1, on the reverse strand, counting down.
CATCAACTGGCTTGAATCAAGGAACCGCCGCTATGCACGTTAGTACCGTTCGCACACAGCGGATTGCCGGAAAGATGGTGGCCAATGAGCCGCTCTGGTTTCGCGTTCTGCTGATTTCTCTGGCCTGGCTGATCGCTCTGATCCTGATTATTGTGCCGCTGATCTATGTCTTCGTGCAGGCTTTTGCCGATGGGTTCAGCGGCTGGTGGAGGAACATTTTTGAAGACGCGGAAACTCGCCATTCCGTCCTGATGACTTTGGCAGTCGCGCCTTTGGCCGTTCTGATCAACACGGTTTGCGGACTGGCGGCCGCATGGACTCTGACAAAGTTTCGCTTTCCCGGCCGCACATTCCTGATGACCGCACTCGACCTTCCGTTTGCAGTTTCTCCGGTCGTCGCCGGCCTGATGCTCGTCCTGCTTTATGGCTCACGCGGCGGCTACTTTGCTCCGGTTCTGAATGCACTCGGAATCAAAATTATCTTCGCCTGGCCGGGTCTGGTCCTGGCAACAACCTTTGTCACGATGCCGTTCATTGCTCGTGAGCTGATTCCGCTGATGCAGGCTCTGGGTGATGACGAAGAACTGGCGGCTGTCAGCCTGGGAGCATCACCGTGGCAGATCTTCTGGCGAGTGACCCTGCCAAATATCAAATGGGGTCTGCTGTTCGGCATCATCCAGTGCAATGCACGCGCGATCGGCGAGTTCGGAGCTGTGTATGTGGTTTCAGGACGGATCGAACGCGAAACCTACACCATGGCTCTGCGAGTTGAAAAGCTGTTTCAGGATTACAACAACCCGGGCTCTTATGCAGTGGCTTCAGTGCTGACTCTGATGGCCCTCTCTACCTTGATCCTGAAGGTGGTACTTGAGCGCATCGTGGCAGCTTCAATGAATGAATCAACCCACAAGACCGGAGAACACTCATGAGCATTTCCGTTCAGAATCTTTCGAAGAACTTTGGTGATTTTGCCGCTCTGAAAAATGTAAGCCTGGAAGTCCCATCGGACAGCCTGACCGCTTTGCTCGGTCCTTCCGGTTCCGGAAAGACGACACTGCTGAGAATTATCTCAGGACTGGAGACTGCCGATTCCGGAACGATCCTGTTTAAGGAAGAGGACGTGACGGAGCGATCGGCACGCGATCGCGAAGTGGGCTTTGTGTTTCAGCATTATGCCCTGTTTCGCCACATGACGGTGTTTGAGAACGTGGCGTTCGGCATGCGAGTCCGAAACGCACCGAAGCCGGAGGTTCGTGATCGCGTCAACGAGCTGCTGCATCTGGTGCGACTCGAGGGACTGGGACAGCGTTATCCATCCGAGCTGTCAGGTGGCCAGCGTCAGCGTGTCGCGCTGGCACGAGCTCTTGCAGTCAAACCCCGGATGCTGCTGCTCGACGAACCGTTCGGCGCGCTGGATGCCAAAGTGCGACAGGAGCTACGAACGTGGCTGCGAAAGCTCCATGAAGAAATGCATGTGACGACGGTCTTCGTGACACACGATCAGGAAGAAGCTTTTGAAATGGCCGATCAGGTTGTGGTGATGAGTCAGGGCCGCATTGAGCAGACCGGCACTCCTCAGGCGGTCTTCGATAATCCAGCCACGTCATTCGTGATGGATTTTCTGGGCAATGTGAATGTGTTCCACGGTCGAGTTCAGGCAGGTCGAGTCCAGATGGGGCCGTTCAGTCTGCAGTATGATGGCTATCAGCACGATGAGCCTCGTGACGCCACGGCTTATGTGAGGCCGCACGAACTGGATCTGGATCGCAGCCCGTCGCAGTCCTCTCTGCTGGGTACTGTCAAGCAGATTAACCCAGCAGGTTCTGTGCTGAAGGTTCGCCTGGCCGTCGCCGAGTTCGGTGTGGAACTCAATGTGGACGTGACTCATTACCGCGCTCAGGCACTGGGCCTGAAACTGAACGACACCATCTATGTTCACCCGCGTTCGGTGCGAGTCTTCATGCCGGAGACTGACTACGTGATCTGACTACGTGATCTGACTTTCGACCTCGATAAGCAGCGAAACGGTAAGCACCGACTTTCGCCACGAACCACGGGCCGCGCACTGAAAACTGAACATGACTTCATATTGTGAAGTGAAGTGGCTTCCGGAAAACTTCAGAATTCCTCTTGCGTCAATCGGCCCTGATAATATCCTACCCAGTAGATAGATAATAAAACGTTTTACTTGAACATTTGCAATTAAGAGCGGTCATTTATGCTGATTGAAGGTACTGGCCACTCAGGATTGTTGCGAACATTCCTGAAAGGTACCTTGTCAACAGAATAAATATACACGACCTAGTCGATGTTGTATTCGACAGGTCACACATTGAGATGCCAAACAAGGAGTTTGAGAAATGACATTTAAGGATCTGAAAATGCCGGCCAGGAATATCCCGCCAGCTTTTTGCGAGGTTTTGCTTTGCCTGCTGATCAGCGGGTGCGGGGAGGCTGCTAAGCCATGGGAGCAGGTCGTCGCGGCTTCAGGAACGCTGATGCTGGATGGCCAACCTGTTCAAGGTGCTGAGGTAACTTTGTTTCCGACAGGATCCAATTTTCCTGAGACGGTTCGACCATCCGCCACCACATCCGCAGGGGGAAGCTTTGCCCTGGGAACTTATGAAACTGCCGACGGCGCTCCGGCCGGTGATTACAAGGCCAGTGTGGTGTGGTTCAAAGTGATTGACAGCGGCGGCAGCATGGTTCGAGGTGCCAATGTTCTTCCCGGGCGTTATGCCAATCCGGAAACATCGGGCCTCAAAGTTGTCATTAACGCGTTTGAGTCCACTCTTCCTCCAATTGAACTGAAGAAGAAGTGAACGTCGGTTCTCAGGACCACTAATTGTCCCTCTTTTTTCTCTGACAATCTGAGCAGCAATGTTGCCTCGCTCACAGTGAATTTTTAAGCAAAGGTATCAAGAGTCATGAAGAAGTTATCCGTATATCAGCTGTCTCCGTCGCGCCATGAAGTTCGCAAGGGGTTCACGCTGATTGAACTGCTTGTCGTCATCGCCATCATCGCCATTCTGGTGGCTTTGCTGCTTCCCGCAGTTCAGCAGGCTCGCGAGGCCGCTCGCCGAACTCAGTGTAAGAATAATCTCAAGCAGCTTGGTCTGGCCATTCACAACTTCGCTGACATCTACGGCGTTCTGCCGGTCAGCAGTCGTCCTCCAGGGACGGGCACAAAACGTTTGGCCGGATTCGTAAAGATCCTGCCACAGCTGGAACAGGCCAATCTTTACACACAGTACAACCAGGCACTGCAATGGAGTGATCCGAATGTGACTCAGCGTGCGGTGGTTAGTACTCGACTGCCTGCATTCGAATGTCCTTCAGCTGCTACTAACCTGCGGCTGGACGGAGATCCGGATGGAACCACGACACCTTTCGGATATACGGCCAACATGGTGGCAACTTCTGACTATGCCTTGTCCAAAGGCGTGGACGTCGGGATCAATCTCTATGTTCCTACAGCCTCACAGGCAACATTTCCAATCACCGGCAACTTCTCGGATCCGACCGCACCGGCCAACAAATACTTCGCCGGCATGCATGCCCAGAATACCGATGCAAGATTCCGCGACGTGACGGACGGCCTTTCAAACACCATTTCTGTCATCGAATCGGCTGGCCGACCGACCGTTTACCGAAAAGGCCTGAAGGCTTTCGGTTCTGTTCCAACCAACCGTGTGAATTCCGGCGGATGGTGCCGCCCAGCCAGCGACATTCTGGTCATGAGCCAAAAAGCCGACGGCTCGGGCCTTGGTGGAACCACTCCGTTCAATGCCACGAACGGCTATGACGTCGGTGCGGAATCTTACCCAGGTGGAGCATACGGGGTTCAGGGGACGGGTCAGGCATTCTCCTTCCACACTGGCGGTGCTCAGTTTCTCTTCGGGGATGGCAGCGTCTCGTTCATCAGCGAAAATGTTGACCTCGTTCACTTCGCTGGTCTGGTAACTCGCGGCAATGGTGAAGTTGTTCAGGTTCCGTAAGACAGAAGACGACGTTTCACCATAGCCAACGCTCAGACCGGACTGCTGAATGATTTTCAGCACCCGGTTTTTCCATTTGCGGACGATCGCGTGATATCTTTCAAAAACTCGACAAGTCGTGATGCTCTTTCGAACGGCCGGTGCGCATCGCTGCAGGAAAAAGAAAAGAAAAAGAAAAGGGTCAGGAAGGGTCAGGAGCCAAAAAGGTTGACTAGGTAATTTGGTCATGACATCATCAGAACTTCAACAGCCCACCAAGATGCCGCGACCACCACGTGCCGATGTTGCAGGACATCTTTAGCATGCTTTAAATCGTGGTAATCAGCGAGACGCGATTTTTCACAAGGATGGCGACTATGAAGCGTTCGATTGGGTCTTGAACGAAGGACTGCAGAAGTTCCCAGTTGACTGAACGCAATGCTTTGGCCGGAGGGTTAGTGGAAAAAGCGGAGGACTGGAGGTTCG
>JBDNHX010000245.1:0-9845 GCA_041688565.1 Planctomycetaceae bacterium | reverse complement strand
TCAGACGGCGTGAGTGTTCACTTGTTTGATCTGAAGTCCAGTGGGTCCGATAACATGCTGATGTTCCACGGCGTTGGTCGGGCGGGGCGAACATTCTCTTCGTATGCCACGATGTTCCCCAATCGGTTTCGTATCCGGGCGATTGATTTTCGAGGCCATGGACAATCGGGGCAGGCTGGAGATCGATATCGGGTGGTCGATTATGTGAATGATGCGATCGCCGCGCTCGAAGCTGTCGGTGGTCCTTCCGTCATCTACGGGCATTCACTGGGCGCACTTGTTTCCTCCGCTGTGGCATCGCAGCGACCTGATCTGGTTTCGGCTGTCATTCTTGAAGATCCGCCGTCGCCCGGATATTGGCATCAGCTGGAATCGACAAATTACTTTCCGACTTTTCAGGCCATGCGGAAATGGGCTGGCCGCAAAGATATTCCGGTTGCCGAAGTGGCCAGGGGATTTGGCGACGAGCCACTGAAGACATTCTCCGACGGCCGTGTACTTCGCATTCGTGATGTGCGTGATGGGGTTTCCGTCCGATTTACGGCCAGCTGTATCCAGGATCTTGATCCGGCGGTGATCGAGACAATCCTTAACGGACGATGGCCCGAATCCTTTGATCTATCCGAGTTGTTCTCGGCGATTCAGTGCCCGGTTCTGATCATGCGCGGCGATGTAACGATGGGCGGGATGTTGCCCGAACCCGATGCGGCAGCGTTGCTGGGTCTGCTTCAGGATGGCATCTGTATTGAGTTTCCAGCGGCCGGGCATTTGTTGCATTGGCAGGTGCGATCAGAAGCAGTGATGCAGGTCAGTGCGTTTCTGGAATCGCTGTAGGTAGCCAACGATCAACCGGCCAGCTATCTTTGAACGTTCGCTTTCAGATTTCATCCGACAGTGTTATTTCTGGACCCTCCAGGCTCATAAAGCATCTATGTCTCGACGCATTCTGATTGGCACTGACGAAGCCGGCTACGGTCCCAATCTTGGGCCATTGACCGTCACGGCCACGGCATGGGAAATCCCCGTCCACCTGAATCCGGCTGAGCTATGGCAGGAGCTCAGCAAAGTGCTGACCAATGCGCCGACGCGAGGCGACAATCGATTGCACGTTGCGGATTCCAAGGAAGTGTTTTCGTCAGGCGATACTCTGGAAGGCCTGGAAGTGCCAGTGCTTGCATTTCTAAAAATGCTGGGCCATCCGACATCGACGATTGATGCCATCGGACATGCAGTCGCAGGTTCGCAGTTCGCAGATTTTTACGGCGAAGAGATCTGGAACCCATGCCCGGGAATGCTGCTGCCTTGTGATGCGTGTGACGAACACATTCTGGAATGGCAGGAGTCACTGCAGACAGAAATGGACTCAAGGGAAATTCTTCTGCTGGCCGTGCGCAGTCGAGTCATGTTTCCGAAAGAATTCAATGATCTTGTCGGGCAGTCGGATTCCAAAGGAGCGGTGCTTTCCTCGGCCACGCTGCAGCTGGTCCGTTCGCTGGCCGATGACTTCTGCGGTACGCACCCGACAACCGTTGTCTGTGACAAACATGGCGGCCGAAATCGGTACGATGAAATCATCTCCACGCAGTTTGATGATCAGTTCGTTTTTCGGCTGGAGGAATCGCGTGAACGATCGAGATACCGCATGGGAACGATGGAGTTCTGTTTTCGAACGAAAGCGGAAGAGCTGCTTCCTGTCGCGTTGGCCTCCATGGTATCCAAGTATCTTCGAGAAGTTTTGATGCATCAGTTCAACGCGTTCTGGGCCGAGCAGATCCCGGGCCTGAAGCCAACTCAGGGGTATCCGCAGGACGCCAAACGGTTTCGCGAAGCCATTGCCGAGACAGCTCGCACGCTGTTCGTCAGCGATGCCGTTCTGTGGCGATCTCGCTGAATCGTATCGCATTTTCCTGGCGACAGGCACCGTTTCCTGAAGAGCGATGAATTCGATAGCCTGTGCCGATCCTGTCCGCTGTCCAAGGTTCGGCTGCACCTTACATGTCTGCGTTTGAATTCCATCTTGATGCTGTTGATTCTTCCACATCTGGTCGAGCGGGCCGCTGGTTGACTCCCCATGGCGTCGTCGATACCCCGGCGTTTATGCCGGTCGGAACGCTGGCCACTGTCAAAGGGCTTCTGCCTGCCCAGCTGCGTGAAGCCGGCGCTCAGATGGTTCTGGCCAATACCTATCATCTGGCGTTGCGGCCCGGGTCAAAAATTGTGGCGGAGCTCGGTGGTCTGCATCGCTTCATGGACTGGCAGGGCCCGATCCTGACCGATAGCGGCGGGTTTCAGGTTTTCAGCCTGGCTCAAATGCGGAAGCTGGACGACGACAAGGTGATCTTCAAGTCGCATATTGACGGAAGTCTGCTGGAATTGTCCCCTGAGCGGGCCGTTGAGATCCAGGAAGACCTCGGCGCTGACTGTATTATGTGTCTCGACGAATGCCCTCCGTCCGGCGAATCGATTGAGAAAATCAAAAATGCGGTCGACCGAACAACTCGCTGGGCCTGGCGATGCCGGGATGCTCAGAAGCGAACCGATCAGGCGTTATTTGGCATTGTGCAGGGCGGAATTCATCCGTCGATGCGTCAAAGATCAGCCGAAGCTCTGCTGCCGATCGACTTTCCGGGTTACGCCGTGGGTGGATTGAGTGTTGGAGAAGCGCCAGATCTGATGTACCAGACCCTCGATTGCACCGTCCCCATTTTGCCCACTGGAAAGCCGCGTTATTTGATGGGCGTGGGACGGCCGCAGGACATTGTGGAAGCCGTTTCTCGCGGAATTGACATGTTTGACTGCGTCATGCCGACTCGAAATGGCCGCAACGCGACCGCTTTCACCAGCACCGGAATTGTGCGCCTGCGAAATGCGGCCCATCAGCGCGACGACAGCCCGCTGGATGCGGAGTGCGCCTGTACGGCGTGTACGCGATTTTCCCGAGCCTACCTGCGACATCTGTTCGTGGCGAAGGAAATGCTGGGACCAATTCTCCTCTCCCTCCACAACGTGGCGTTCTATCAGAAGCTCGTTCGGGACCTTCGAACTGCGATTCTTGCCGGGCGTTTGGAAGAGTTCAGGTCGAATCAGCTTGCTCGTTGGAATGGGCACTCCTAAGATACGCCCCTTTTCCCGAAGTCTGCGGCCGGCAATCAGTTGAGGCCCGGATCGAATTCTGCGAAATGTTCGCGGTCACCGAAGGATGTTCCTCGGATGCGGGATGTTAGGCCTTCTGTCAGGTATTTGCCGTGTCCTGGTTTCAGTTCTATGTGAGCTTTTCCGAGCTGCTGCTTTGGATTCAGGACGGCGCTGCTCCGGCAGCCGCTGGTTCTGCTCCAGCGGAAGGCTCTGCACCAGCCGCCGGTGCCGTTCCTGCGGCCGGCGCTGCGGATGCAGGCCGAGCAGTCGCAGAAGCTCCAAATCCAATCGTGCAGTTTGCCCCGATTCTGATCATCGGCTTCTTTTTCTACTTCATTCTGCTTCGACCGCAGCAAAAAGAGCAGCGTCGACGCAAGGACTTCCTGACAAGCCTGAAGAAAAATGCGAAGGTTGTGACGACCGGTGGTCTGATTGGCACAGTCGTGGATTTCTCGTCGGACGAACGCTTCGTCACTTTGCGAGTCGATGACACGACCCGAATCCGCTTCCTTCGATCGGCAATTCACGGCGAGTTGGAAGACAAGCCAGAATCTGCAGCAACCTGACGCCCCGGGCTGGCATTGGCGGGCGATGGGCTGTCTCTCACGTCTGCCTCTGCAGCCAGTTTCCCGCTTTGTGGACCATCAATGGCACTTGAATTGTGCTGATTGGTGTCATTTCGATACATATACGCCACTCTCGGCTGTTTTTCCCTGGCCACGATTGAGTTTTGGTCATTAACGCAGGGAATTTTGGCACTCGCGATTTCCTCAGGAAACTACTCTGATGTTTCAGTTGCTCAATGGAATGCTGAACCTCGCCCTCCAGGTCCCGCAAGGCGCATCCGAAGTTGCAGATGCTGCAACGAAGGCGGCTGTTGAAACCGTTGAGGTCTCAACAGAAGTCCTGCCGGCGGCCGCATCTTCCGGGGCCAGCAGTTTTGTGTTCATGGTGACAACACTGTTCGTGTTGGTCCTGCCTTTTGTGCTCGCCTGGTTTGTGGCGAAGACGCTGAAAGTTCAGGAATGGACCAGTCGCCTGGCCGTTGTCTTCTTCACGCTCGCTGTCGGAGCCGCTCCGTTTCTGACGTCCTTGCTTGATGGTCAGCCGCTGTCAGAACGATTCCGTCTCGGGATCGATCTCGCGGGTGGAACCAATATGGTGTTTCAGGTGAAGCCGGAGGGTAAAGACCTGACCGAAGAGGTCATGGACCGCATGGTCGGTGCCGTCAGTCAGCGAATCAATCGCAGTGGAACGGAAGAAGTCACAGTTCGAAAAGTGGGACGTGACCGAATCGAAGTGATCGTGCCTGGCGAAGATCCGCAGACAGTGGATGAAATCAAACGCCAGATCACGCGCCTTGGAAGTCTGGAATTCTTCATCGCTGCTGACAGCACGGATCAGCAAATTGTGCGAATGGCGAACGAACTGGACAAGTCGCAGACTGTCGTGGAAATCGACGACGAAATCGTGGCTCGCTGGGTCCAGGCATTTGAAAAGAACGGTGTCCCGAAACTTCTGGATCGCGATGCAATTCGTCGCCCAGTTCAGAAGATCCGCGAAGTCAATGGTAAGATGGAAAACTACGAGACCGAAGAATACCTGCTGCTGGTTGAAAGTGAAGACGAAAGAGTCACCGGCAAGTTTCTTCGATCAGCCACACCGGACTTCGATCAGAACGGTGCCATTGTGGTCAGCTTTACGTTCGACCAGACCGGCGGCTACCTGTTCGGTCAGCTGACGGGCCGCAACGCTCCAAAACCAGGTCTTCCGGCCCGCAAACTGGCGATCGTCCTGGACCGAACGGTATTCAGTGCACCTAACATTAATGAGCAGATCACGAACCGCGGCCAGATTTCCGGCGGCAATGGTGGATTCACTCGAATCGAAGCCGACGAACTTTCCAATGTTCTGAACGCCGGTGCTCTGGAAGTTCCAATCGATCCGAAGCCGCTGAGCGAAGCCACGGTTGACCCGACGCTGGGTGCGGATGTGCGAAACAAGGGTGTCAATGCAACGCTGATCAGCGGGCTGGCTGTAATGGTCTTCATGCTGGCCTACTACCGATTCTCCGGTATCGTGGCGGTTGTGTCGCTGCTGCTCAATCTTCTTCTGACAGTGGCCGCAATGGTGGCCATCAATGCAACGTTCACTCTGCCAGGCATCGCCGGTATCGTGTTGACCATCGGGATGGCCGTGGACGCAAACGTTCTGATTTACGAACGTATGCGGGAAGAGCCGGCAAAGGGCTCCAGTGTGCGAATGGCCATTCAGAACGGCTTTGAAAAAGCCTTCATTACGATTTTTGACGCGAATATCACAACCCTGCTGACGGCCGTCATTCTGTTCGCGATCGGAACAGATCAGATTAAGGGCTTCGCTGTCACTCTGTTTCTTGGTCTTGCCATCAGCATGTACACCGTGCTGTTTGTGGGCCGGTTGATGTTTGATATCGCTGAAAAACGCCGCTGGCTGAAGAAGCTCAACATGAGCCAGCTGATTGGTGAAACTCACATCGACTTCCTGAAGCACCGAGTCCTCTGGTGTGTGATTTCTCTGGTTGTTATCGGTATTGGTCTGACGGCATTCTTTATTCGTGGTGAAAAGAATTATGATATCGACTTCACCGGCGGAACAATGGTCTCCTTCCAGACGACAGAGCCACAGAAAACCGACGATGTCACGGCCGCACTGAAAGGAACATTCGGCGATGAATTCACGCTGGAACGACTGACGATTGGCGCGGAGAATCAGGAAGGAATCGGCAGCTATTTCCGACTTCGTTCTACGGAAAAAGATACTCACACTGACGACACTGCTGAAGAAGCCTCAAAAAAGCCGGCTGAACAGCGTGTGCGTGAAATGGTTTACGAATCCTTCAAGGACAATAAGAACATTAAGCTTCGCATGGTGTCGCTGGATGTTGGTGAAATTGCTCCAGTCGAAGTCACTGAAGGCGACGAATCGGCTCAGGCAAATTCTCGCCTGCGTTACAAAGGTGGCCCTTCAACCGACCTGACGTTCTCCGAAGAAGTGGCGACGGGCACTGTCACCGATATGCTGGCCGCCGAACTGGGTCGTCTGAAGGACGGCAACAAAATGAAGTACGTTTCCACCGAGGAACTCTTTGGGCTGGAAGGAGTCGAAGGTTCCGGGCTGAGGGTCGGAGAACGCAGTGTCCGCAAATTCAACAAATTCACAGTCAGAGCACTTCCTGAAGTTGCTCCGGACGATCTGAAGATCGCTTTGACATCCATACAGTCGACCCTGGCCTCCACGCCTTTGTTTGACGAAGTGAATACGTTTGCGTCTGCGGTCGCCAGCGAAATGAAGGAAAGTGCGATCATCGCAATTCTGCTAAGTATCGTCGCGATTTCGGCCTACATCTGGTTCCGCTTCCAGAACATCGTCTTCGGTCTGGCGGCTGTTGTGGCTCTGGTGCACGACGTTCTCGTGGCCCTCGGGTTTGTGGCCATGGCCAGCTGGATCAGCGGAACTCCGATTGGCGATCTGCTGTTGATTGACGACTTCCGAATCAATCTGCCAATGATTGCAGCGTTCCTGACGCTGGTTGGATATTCGCTGAATGACACGATTGTCATGTTTGACCGAATCCGCGAAGTGCGCGGCAAGAATCCCGCGATTACCATCCCGATGGTGAACCTTGCGCTGAATCAGACGCTCGGACGAACCATTCTGACGGCCACCACAGTCTTCATCGTGGTCTTCATTCTGTACGCGTTTGGCGGAGCCGGGGTTCACGGATTTGCCTGGTGCCTTCTGGTCGGATGTGTCGCAGGTACCTATAGTTCTATTTACATCGCCAGTCCTATTCTGATTTGGGCTCTGAACCGCGTTCAGGGTTCCATCAAAGTTTAGTTCCGGAAGTCCGCTTCGCGGCGGGCGATGAACACCCAATGACCGGTGCTGCCACGGCAGCCCATCGAACATGCCCACTGACGGCTCGTCAGTGGGCTTTCTTCCTTTCTGGTCCTCCTTGTCTGAAGTGGAGTTGCCCAAAGAATGATCGACGAATCACCACTGCGCTGGAGCACTGTTGACGCTGCTGAAATGTATGAAGTCCCGCGCTGGGGCAACGGCTATTTTTCTGTCGGTCCAGCCGGTCATGTGCTGGTCCACCCGGATCGCAATCCATCGCGGGCGGTGGATCTGAAAGAACTGGTTGAACGTCTGCAGATGCGTGGCCTTGATGTGCCGGTTCTGCTGCGATTTAACGGAATTATCCGCGACCGTCTGTACGTTCTTCACAAGGCGTTTGCCGACGCCATCAAAGAACACGGCTACAAGGGCAACTACGCCTGCGTTTACCCAATTAAGGTCAATCAGCAGCGCGAAGTTGTGGAGAAGGTTGTTGAATACGGACGTGAGTTCGGCTTCGGCCTTGAAGCGGGCAGCAAGCCTGAACTTCTGGCTGTGGTCGCAATGACGGAAGCCGAAACTCCGATCATTTGCAACGGTTTTAAGGATGCCGAATTTATCGAGATGGCGCTGCTGGCTCAAAAAATTGGCCGGCACGTGATCCCGGTTGTGGAAAAGTACACAGAGCTTGAGCTGATCCTGAAGTACGCCGAAAAGCTGAATGTGCGGCCGCAGATTGGGATGCGAGTCAAGCTGGCGGCTCGCGGTGCCGGTCGCTGGCAGTCGTCGGGCGGCTATCGTTCCAAGTTCGGTCTTCGAGCGAACGAAATCCTGATGGCGCTGGACGAACTGAAGAAGAGGGGCATGGAAGACTGCTTCACTCTGCTGCATTTCCATCTCGGCAGTCAGATTACCAACATCCGCCAGGTCAAGGCGGCGCTGAATGAAGCGGCTCGCGTCTATACCGAGCTGGTCGGACGCGGTGCCGGACTGAAGTATCTGGACGTCGGCGGCGGGCTGGGCGTTGACTATGACGGTTCGCAGACCAACTTCGAATCCAGCATGAACTACACGCTGGAAGAATACGCTCGCGACGTGGTCTATACGATTCAGACTGTCTGTGATGAAGCCAATGTGCCTCATCCAAACATTATTTCTGAAAGTGGTCGAGCGATCTCTGCGTTTCACAGCGTGCTGGTCTTCGGTGTGCTGGGTGTTTCACAGCAGGGTGAGAATACGTCCGAAGCCGAACTCGCGCCACCAGAGGATGCCGAACAGGCACTGCACGATCTTCATCAGAGCTACAAGAGCCTGACGCAGCGGAACATTCTGGAAACGTATCACGACGCGCAGACAGCGATCGATACGGTGATGACTCTGTTCAACACCGGCTACGTTTCGCTGGAACAGCGATGTCTGGGGGAGAATATTTACTTCGCTCTGTGTCACAAGATCTGGCAGTTGGCCGGAACCATGGAATACGTTCCCGAAGAACTTGAACGACTGGACAAAGTTCTGTCGGACAATTACTTCTGCAACTTTTCACTGTTCCAGTCGTGTCCGGATTCCTGGGCAATTAAGCAGCTGTTCCCCGTGATGCCAATCCATCAACTGGATCGGCGGCCGACTCGGCACGCGGTGCTCAGCGATATCACCTGTGACTCCGACGGCAAGATTGATCAGTTCATCGATCGTCGCGACGTTCGCAGAACTCTGATGCTGCACGAGTACGACGGATCTCCGTACTATCTGGGGATCTTCCTGATCGGAGCTTATCAGGAAATCCTGGGCGATCTGCATAACCTGTTCGGCGACACCAATGCTGTGCATGTGGATGTGTCTCCGTCGGGCGAAGTCTTGCTGGACACGATCATCAAAGGCGAAACAGTCGCCGAAGTTCTGGATTACGTCCAGTTCCGTGGTCGCGATCTGATCAATCGCCTTCAGGCCGCCGTGGAAGTGGCTGTTCGCGAGAACCGAATCGATCATATTCAGGCAGGACAGTTTGTGAAGTTCTATGAAGAAGCCTTGAACGGTTACACTTACCTGGAAGAACCAGACGGCGAGTAGCCTTGAAGAGGCTTTCTTTGACATCAGTGGCTGCTGAAACTCACAGAAGTAGAAATCTGAAAACCCGAAGTGTGGGCAAGGTATTTTGAAGACGTCCGTTATGACAGCCACGGACAAAACGTTTGGCGAGGGTCGCGTCGGATTAGGATCATTCGACGATATCGGAAACTTTGATGATGTTCGAATTTATGTTCCCGAATAGCCGTGATTGAATACTAAACATTCACGTCTTTGTCGTGTGTCGGCACATGGAATGAAACGCATTTCGGGCTGGCCTCGTGAAACGGGCGGAGGATTGGCGTTGGGGCTCGCTGTAGCGTTGATTGCCAAAACCGGCAGCCCGAACCCAAACTGCTGTCACCGTGGCCATTGCCACGGCTTCCTGGCTGGGCGGCTCGCGTCCACGTGAGCCTCACGAAACAGGAACTGGACGCGGTTCGGCCGTCAGCTCAGTGAGGAAAGCCATTGGGCGACGAACCTTGTTGGCATCGAAATCGCGACTGCTCAGCCTCAAATCCGCCATGCGTCCTCAAGGGCGAAAACAAATTTGTTTTCCAAAGGATGATGCAAACAACGAGGCCCAATAGTGTTCGGCACGCCGGTTGCGTGCTTGTGGATTATGACGGGAGCTTGGTTGATTGGCGAGTCGCGGAGTTCCGATGAATGGCTCCGGCGGAGTGTTGGTTTTTCGGAGCGCGCAGCAGCGAACGGCCCGGCACGACCAAACGCGCGGGGGCCTACTTTTTGGCAGGTCTTAATTT
>JBDNHX010000244.1:0-4972 GCA_041688565.1 Planctomycetaceae bacterium | reverse complement strand
CTGTCGTCGTTGATTGCGCTTCAACCTTCGAATCTCGACACCATCATGCTTCGTGGTTTTCTGCAGCATCGTCGCGGTGAGTACGAAGAAGCGATCAAGGATTTTAGTCGCGTTCTGGAGCTGAAGCCTGACTATGCGGAAGGCTATTATCGTCGCGGTCTGGCGAAAAATCTGTTGTCGCAGTCGGAACCCGCGCTCGAGGACATTCAGGCCAGTCTGGACCTGAATCCTGAACTCGCGGATGCGCACTATGTGAAAGGCAACATTAAGGCCAGCCAGGGGAAAATTCAGGAGGCGATGGAGTCATATGACCAGGCAGTGACGGTCAGTCCGTCTCACGCGGCCGCCTGGTATAACCGCGGCAATCTGCTGTTCAACGAAGAGAAACTGGAAGAGGCTGTGGCATCGTGGACAAAGGCTGTGGAGTTGCAGCAGAATCTGTTTCGAGCCTACAACAACCGGGCTGCGGCTCTGGTGAAACTCAACCGCAGTCAAGAAGCGGTTCTTGATTACGAAAAGGCATTGGAGCTGAGTCCGGGATTTGCCCGTGCGTGGGATAACTATGCGTGGCTGCTGGCGATCAGTGACGATCCAGAAATTCGAGATACGACGCGGGCTGTTTTCATGGCTAAAAAGGCGTGCGAGCTGACCGATTATAAAGACTGGAACTGTATGAGCACGCTCGCCGCTGCCTATGCCGAGGCCGGAGACATTGAACAGGCCGTCGTTTGGGCTCGCAAGTGCAGAGAAGTGGCTCCGTCTGATCAGCAGGAGGACATCGAACAACTGGTGCGAACCTATGAGAGCAGCCGGACAAAAGCCAGTTCCTCAGCGTCGCGTGGTAGCGCAAAACAACGGCAATAATCGACGCCGACTCAATGGTGCTCCCTTTCTGAGCCGCAAGGCGCTAGCCCAATGTTAGTCACGTTGTAGCGGAAGGCGCGAAGCGTTTCGGTTGTTCGCCTGATAAGCCAGCATGCCGAAAGCCTTGGCGGCATCCGCTACAAATCGACTGCCATTGGGCTGTCGCTGCCGAGCGGACTGATGTCAAGGCCTTTCGAAGGAAAGGCATTGCAGTTCCTGTTGCGGACGGAAAAACATCCCCTGGATGCCGGTTTCAGGCATGGAAACTCAGTCAACTGTGGCGGTGGTTCGGAAGCTGTGGTAGATTTGAGTCCGGAGTTTCCATCAATCCGCAGGATTTGTGAGCTCAATCGGACGATTCAGGACGCATTCTTTCACCAGCAGCGTTTCTGAGTCTGCAGTCGTGTTCACTTCAGTCAGCGAAGGCATCCGCAACGATGAACGATCGGGAAAAAGGGGCTCAGGATTGGTACCGTAAAGGTACGGAAGCGATGAATCACAAAAGCTGGGACTACGCGGTTGAGTGTTTTACTAACTGCGTGCGTCTGATGCCCGAACATCTTGTGTATCGCCAGGCTAAGCACGGTTGTCTTCGCAAACAATTTGGTGACAACGGCTCCGGCGCAAAAATGTCGGGAATGCGTCTGATGGGCGTGAAGGGCCGGCTGAAAAAATCCAGGATGCAAAAAGACTGGAAGAACGTTGAAGCCACGGCAGAAGAAGGATTGCTGACCAATCCCTGGGACCCGCACCTGTGGTTTGATCTAGGCGACTCGTGCGCCCAGCAGCAGAATTTCAATGTCGCCCGGTACGCGTTTGAGCGGGCCGTTGAGTACGACAAAGACAATGTGGATTTTAATCGACGTCTCGGCAACTTCCTGTTCGAACAACGCGACTACAAGGCCGCTCGCCAGTATTTTGAAAGACTCTACAAGCTCGTTCCAACCGACGGGGAAGCTCGCACCATGATGAGCCGCTGCGATGCTGAATTGACGATGACCAAAGGTTACAACGAAGCCGAAAATACTCGCGACGTCAAAGTCGAACAGCCCGCCGCTCAGGTCAATGCGTATGAAGTAGACCGCCAGGCTCGCAAAGGTGCTCCTAAGACCTCCGATGCGCCGGGTGATTCTGACGAAGCCGACATGCTGCATGCGATCCGAAAAGATCCGCAGAACGTCAATCTGTATCTGAAACTGGCTCATCTTTACAAAGGCTCTCGTGAGTTCAGTAAGGCTGCGGAGCTGTTAACAAAGGCTCTTGAAATTTCCAAAGGCAATGCAGACATCAGTGAGCAGCTTCAGGAAGTTCAGCTGCTGATGATGCGGAACGATCTGGCCGAGGCCGAAGAACGGGCACGCAAGAATCCCGGCAAAGAACGACTTGTTGAAAAAGTGAAGACGCTGAAAGCCGAGCTCACGGAGAAAGAGATCGCGTTTTACTCCCACGGAGTCGAAAATAACCCGAGCGATCTGAAGAAAAAATACGAACTGGCCATGCGTCTGTTCGCCGTAAAACAGTATTCAAAGGCCATTCCCCTGCTGCAGCAGTCTGTTTCCAATCCGACGCTCAAGATTGATGCGCTGGTCCTTCTGGGCGAATGCTTTGCTCGTGACGGAAAGCTGGATCTGGCCCGTCGACAGTTTGAAAAATCTCTGGAGGGTCTGAACCATGCGGACCGCCCTGAAGCCTTCAAAACGGCCCATTACATGCTTGGCAGAATCTATGAGAAGGCCGGCAAGACTGAGCAGGCCGAGCATCATTACGGCGAAATTCTGGCGAACGATTACGAGTACAAGGATGTGCTGAAACGCATGGAAGAAATGCAGGGTGGTCAAAGCGGCGGAATCGCCGGATAGTTTGTCGTTCGAGCAAACACGGGGCGAACCTTCTGCAAACCTGATTGCAACCCAGCTTCAGCTTTGTTGCAATTCGCGTAAGCCAATCGCTGGCAGGGTATTGATTCAATCGTTTTCAAAACCCGACGCGTCAGCGAGGGATGTTCATCGCCGCCGATATTCGCTGTAGACCCCTCGCTGACGCGTCGGGTTGGGATGACCATCTGACTTTAACATTACTCAATCAACAACCCGCTTGAAGGTCGCGCACCCCAGGGTGTTGTCTGTCAATGTTGCAGAGACCTGCCTGCAATGATGCACGATGATCGGCTGTTCGGTCATCCACTGTCTTTGTTTTTTTTTGAAGAAAAAGCTGTATCGCCATGGATCCCGAGTTCCGCTCTGACTGTCATGATCTGCTGAAGCGTATCGTTCACCTTCGAGACTGTCTTTGACCTGGCTGGCAAGACGGCTCGCATCGCAGAAATCAATGACCGAATGGCCGCTACCGACTTCTGGAATGACCAGGAACGTGCACGGCAGCAAATGGACGAGCTGAGAAAGCTCAAGGGGACCGTGGGGCCGCTGCAGAAGCTTTCGGCAAGCGGCGATGATATGCAAGTCCTGATGGAATTTGCAGAAGACGACGATTCGGGTGAAAGTGAAGCAGAATTAAGGGCGCTGGTAGAACCGCTTGCGGCGGAGATTGACCGCGTCGAGCTTCAGGCCACCATGACCAATCCTGCAGACACCTGCGCAGCTTATTTGACGGTTCAGGCTGGCGAAGGCGGCACAGACTCGGCCGACTGGGCTCAGATGCTGCTGCGGATGTATGCACGTTGGGCCGAACGCAGCGGATTCAAAGTGGAAGAGATTGATATCTCACCCGCCGAAGAAGCCGGAATTCGCAATGCCACGATTTTGATCACGGGCGACTTTGTGTTCGGCTACCTGCGCGGAGAAACGGGCTATCATCGATTGATCCGCATCAGTCCCTTCGATTCGGCCGGCCGCCGCCATACAGCGTTTGCTGCTGTCGACGTTGTGCCCGAAATCGATGACGAAGTTGAGATTGATATCAACTGGGAAAAGGACATCAAAGAAGACACCTATCGTTCCAGCGGTGCGGGTGGTCAGCATGTGAATAAGACGGATTCGGCCGTCCGACTGACTCACATTCCGACGGGTGTTGTCGCAGCCTGTCAGAACGAACGCAGTCAGCATAAGAACCGAGCGACCGCTAGAAAGATGCTGACGGCAAAGCTGTATACGATTGAAATTGAAAAGCGTGAAGCCGAGATTTCGGCGCGTCGGGGCGAGAAATCCAAAATTGGCTTCGGGGGCCAGACCATTCGCAACTACGTTCTGCATCCGGACCAGTTTGTGAAGGACACTCGCACAGGCACCAAGGTTGGCAATCCGCAACCAGTACTTGACGGGGATCTGGATCAGTTTCTGGAGTCGTACCTGCGCTGGACGCTGAACGAACAAGTGGCCGCACCCACGGACCTTGAGTAGCCGCATCTCCAAAAGACGCCGACCTTGTTTGCAGGAACAAAGTCGGCGTTTTTGCTTGCGCGAACAGTTTTTCCTTGCGCGGACAGAGCGCTATCAAAAGAAAGGTGACGGGAACCAGACATGGGCATGAAGGCTATCTTCGAGCCGTGCGGCAGGTTCCGGACTTCTGCAAATGCACGCCCGATCAGATCACTGAAGATCAGTTGCGAAAATTCTTCCTGCATCTGAAGAATGACAAACAGTTCGCCAGCGGATCGCTGCGAGTCGCCTTTTCCGGTGTGAAGTTCTTCTACACTCGCACGTGCCGACGCGACTGGGACACGCTGGCTCAGATGAAGATCAAGGACGTCAAGTCGCTGCCGGAAGTGCTGACTATCGAGCAGGTCCATCAGATCATCGATTGCTGCACCAGGCAGCGGATGGCCGTGTATTTTTGGACCGTCTATTCTCTCGGACTGCGACTGGAAGAAGGATTGAATCTGCATCTCGGGGACATCGATTCGAAACGCATGATGGTACATATTCATCGTGGCAAGGGTGCAAAGGATCGTTACATTCCGCTGCCGCAATCGACGCTTATGTTGCTGCGAGCTTTCTGGAGGACACATCGTCATCCGGTGTTTGTGTTTCCGGCCGACGGACGCAACCATCGCTACGGGCGACCTGCAAAGGGGACAGGCACCGGCGCGGATCCAGTCCCCTTGGCATCGCAGGCGAAGACGCCAATGAGTCCCACTGCCGTGCAGGGCGCG
>JBDNHX010000243.1:0-49627 GCA_041688565.1 Planctomycetaceae bacterium | reverse complement strand
TCAAAGTAGAGCGAAAACTCATACGGATGAGGCCGCTGATTGATGGCTTTGACCTCATCTTCCCTCTTGTGCAGAATCCATCGCTCAATGACGTCCGGAGTAAAGACGTCGCCACGGAGAAGGAAGTCGTGATTCTTTTCTAGAGCCTCCAGCGCCGCCTCCAAAGAGGATGGCGTGCACACAAGGCCAGCTCGCTCTTCAGGAGCGAGATCATACAGGTCTTTATCCTGAGGCCGGCCGGGCGAAACACGATTTTGAATTCCATCGATCATGGCCATCAAAATAGCCGACATTGCCAGATAAGGATTGCAGGCAGAATCGGGGCAGCGGAATTCAAAACGCCGGCGGGATTCATGCCCGGAGTTGGCTGGAATGCGAATCGCGGCCGATCGGTTGCGATAGCTGTAAGACAGGTTCACCGGCGCCTCGAAGCCAGGCGTCAGTCGCTTGTAGCTATTTGTTGTTGGGCAACAGAAGGCCAGCAGGGCAGGCGCATGTTGCAAAAGTCCGCCGATCGCAAACATCGCGGTTTCGCTAAGACCACCATAACCACTGCCGGCAAACAGGGCACGCTCATCCTTCCACAGGGACAAAATCATGTGCAGTCCGGAACCGTTGTCGTTCCAGATCGGCTTGGGCATAAACGTGGCCGTCTTTCCATGCTGATGAGCCACATTGCGGACGATGTATTTCAGCCGAATCAGCTTGTCACACATCCGCACCAGCGTGTCATTTTTCAGATCAAGCTCACACTGGCCACCGGAAGCGACTTCATGATGCTGGCCTTCGGTTCTGATTCCGCTGTCTTCCAGAATCATCATGATTTCTGTGCGCAAATCCTGCAGCGTGTCGATCGGGGGCATCGGCAGATACCCTTCACGATGGCGAATATGGTTACCGCCTGCATTCTTGCCGACCCCGCGATTCCACTGTCCTTCGACGCTGTCGATATAGTAGTAGCCTTCATGTTCCCGCTGGTCGAAGCGGACGTTGTCGAACACGAAAAACTCCGACTCCGCCCCAAACAAGGCCTTGTCAGCGATGCCGGTGGAGAGCATGTAGTTTTCAGCCTTGCGTGCAATGTTTCGCGGATCGCGAGGATACGTCTGATGAGTCACTGGGTCTTTAACATTACACAGCATCGCCAGCGTCGACTTCATAAAAGGGTCGACAAAGCATGTCTGCGATTCCGGGACAATCAGCATGTCGCTTTCATGAATCGCCTGCCAGCCGCGCATGGACGACCCGTCGAATGAAAATCCCTGCTCAAAGCTTTCTTCCGTGAGCTGGTCGGCGGGGATCGTGAAGTGCCGTTGTGAACCGCGAAAGTCTGTGAATCGCAGGTCAATGGCGCGGATCTCGCGCTGACGACACAGAGCCAGAACTTCACGAGGAGACAACTGATTTTCAGACATAGTTCAAACAACTGCGTGGTAATGATGCAAAAAGGAACTCACGGGTGGGTACCAAACACAATACCGTTCAACGAAGCAAAGTAGTAGGCACATTCCATATGCCGCAACCCGTAAAAAGCAGGGCTTTTTGCGAATCAGCGGACGGCACACGGAGTGTGCCTGCTACTTTTTGAGCGGTATTGGGACCAGACACGAGCCGAAGGACTTTTATTCCGGACATCACGAACGAGCCGGAATTCCGCAATGTTGCAAAAGGCAGGCCGTTTCCTGACTATAAACGGCAGGAATCGTTCAAAGTCAGCGAAACAGAAGCAATCCGGGCCGGCAAATTCCACCCTCGGGGTCCAGAATGTTGGCGAGATGTGCATTGCTGCACGAATTTCCATCAGTGGTTGAAGAGAAATTCTCGACTGCTGATGATGGCCCACAGAACATCTTCCACAACCGTCCGGCGTTCTTCTGCTGGAGTTGCGGCAAGGATTTCAGCAATTTCCTCTGCCTCATGTGGTTCCGGCGAACGCGCTAACGACGTCAGGAAGACTTCCTGAATCAGTTCTTTGTCGCTCTTGAATTCAGTCAGCCATCGCGAAAGTCGATTTTCGGGCACGGCGAGTTTCGCGTTCACGGTGGTGCCATTCGAAATATGCAGAACCTGGACCATGCTGGGTTCATCGGACCGCTCACATTCACACGTGATTCGTCGCTGGTTCCGCCCAAAGGTCTGCAGGAAATAAGACTCCACCGCAGAATCGTGCAGCTGAATTGCTCGAGTCCCCTTCGCGTATGCGTCGGTCGGCTTTACATCTGCGCCTGGGTAAAGAATCCTGGTGAATTCTGTCGGCACGTCGGTCACGAACGAGACAGCATCCAGCAGCACTTCGGCCATCAATCGTCGTGGGAAGTAGCGAGAATAATGACGAGAGTCGCCGGCGTTTTCCGGAAGGGTCTCACTGCTGCGCTGATACGCTTCCGACTGCAGAATTGTTCGGACGAGAGACTTCAGATTGTACTTCTCGTCCACAAGGTACTTCGCAAGCGCCGTCAGCAGGTCTTCATTGCTGGCCGGGTTTGAGGCACGCATGTCGTCGACCTGTTCAACAAGCCCAACACCAAAAAAGTTTTTCCAGACCCGATTGGTGATGGACCGCGCAAACATAACGTTGTCAGGTGCAGTCAGCCACTGAGCGGCATACTCGCGACGATCAATCGGACTGTCTAATGCCAGAGGTTCTCCATCCAACGGCGCTGGAGACTGTGGCTTCCCGGTCCTCGGCTGCAGCAGTTCGCCAGAGGTGGCTGTGACGAGCGTCCGCAGGCCGTCGCCATTTCGCGGATCGCCTCCCCATCCCTTGGCACGCACGCGCGAAAACAAATTGGCGAATGCGTAGTACTGGTCGTTGGTCCATTTTTCCAGAGGATGGTTGTGGCATTTTGCACAGCCAATGGAAAGACCCAGAAACGCCTGGCTGATATTCTCCGCCATGTCTTCCGGAGCCTGATGGAGCGCGTAAAAATTGGTGGCTCCGGCATCGATACTGGAACCCTTCGACGTCACCAGTTCTCTGACAAACTGATCCCACGGTGTGTTGGCCTCGACCCGGTCATGCACCCACTTGTAGTAGGCTTTGATGGCATCAGGGCGCAGTTCTGTCCCGTTCAACAGCAACAGATCGGACCAGCGATAAGTCCAGTAGTCGACATATTCCGGCCGATTCAAAAGCGACTCAATCAGACGATCGCGTTTGTCCGGCGAATTGTCCGCGACAAACTCGTGCACCTCTTTACTCGTCGGCAGCGTCCCGATAGTGTCGATGTAAACCCGCCGAATAAAGACCGAATCCGAACACTGCGGAGAAGGCTTCAGATTAAGCCTCTGGAGCTGCTGCAGGACCAGTTCATCGATAAAATTTCGTCTTGGCAATTCTGCGAAGACGGCCGGCTCAATGGTCTGCTCGAACGGGACGGTCATTCGAGCGATGACGATCTGACTGGAAAACCACGCCGTGATCGCGCCTTCACCGGGACCGATAACATTCACAAGGCCGTCTTCGTTCACAGTGGAAACGGCTTCATTTGCCGACGAGAATTTTGCCAGTTGAGTCACATCCTCAACGCGACCATCAGAATAATGAGCACGCACCAGCAGAGGCTGCGTCATCCCGCGTTTCAAGGTCACTCGCTCAGGCAATATTTCCAGCCTCTGCAGCTGCGCATCGTTTTCTGAAGGGGCCTCCGCTCCCGCGGCGATCCATTCCGCAACGACTCGATAATGCCAGGAATCCGGCTTGAGCTTCAATCCCCCTTTATGAGGCACAGCCATCGTTGGCTTTGTCAGCAGCAGACTTGCCGATGGCTCGGCCACTTCCACTCGTCGTCCAAGCTGCTGTTCAACGATTGTGAAATAGTCTCGGTCTGGATCATAGCCGCGCAGAGAAAGCCTGAAGCCACCTTTCCCTGCGAGCGCCCCATGGCATGCGCCGGAGTTACATCCCTGGCGAGCCAGCACAGGTTCCACATGATTCCGAAAGGACCAGACGAAAGCCTGATCCATGTCGCGCACGGTCACCTTCTGGACGGCGCCGGAATCCGTTGCACCCTGAATTCGAACGTGCGTCACACCGTTGCTGACCGGAATCAGCTTCAATCCTTCCACACGAACGACAGCAGGGTCGTCGCTGATCAGAGTGATCGTAGGTGGGGCAGGGCCGACGGCTTCGTCGCCGAGAAACTGTTCCGCAAGCACACTGTGCACGGCTTCGGCGCCGCTGAATACGACTTCCTGAGGAAGCAGTCGCACCTCAGGCTCAGCCCCGTCGCTGCAAGACACGGTTAGTGCGAGTAGAGACAAACAGAATGCGATTGCAGAAGACTTCATCATGGTAAAGGCTCATCAGCAGACGAAGGACAGATCAACAATCAATTCAACCAGATTAGTTGTGCAGTTCCAGGATGGCTTCGACCTCGACAGGCACGTTGTAAGGAAGCGATCCCATGCCTACAGCACTGCGCGCTGCTTTACCCGCTTCGCCAAAGACTTCGACCATTGTATTACTGAAGCCGTTGATCACGAACGGATGACGCTGAAAGTCGGGCGTTGAATTAACCATGCCAAGGACCTTCACGATCCGCTTCACGCGATCCAGAGTTCCCAGGGCGGCTTTGATTGTCGCCAGCATTGTGAGCGCCACATCGCGAGCCGCAGCGACTCCCTGTTCTTCCGTCAGATCTGAACCGACTCGGCCGACAGTCATTTTTCCAGCGGCGTCAAATCCGACCTGCCCGGAAACGTACGCCAGCTTGTCCACAATCACAACGGGCATATAAACACCGCCCGGAGGTGGTGTCGGTGGCAGAGTGATTCCAAGCTGAGTCAGGCGAGCGTCAATACTCATAGGTGAACCTTGTCTGAAAGTATGGAGCGAACAAAAATTCCGGATTCTGAATTCCAGTGATCCGCAGAAGGAACTTGTGCGTTCTGAGTCCTTCTGGCTTTCGCTGGAGTTTAACGACTGCGGCAGACGACGGGAATGGAGTCAGCGCATCGCTCCGGCAGTACGCGGCCGGACGTTGATGAGTTTGCCCCGGTCCATTGCGAAGCGATCTGACGTTCCTCTACACTTCCCGCGTTGATTCGCCTTTAACTGCCTGGAGAATTCTGCATGCTCAGTCTGCGATCCCTGATGTTACTCGGCCAGGATGGTTCGAGTTTGGAGTTTTCGCAGGTGCTGATTTATTTCGGCATCGGCCTCCTCGTCATCCTGCTGATCGTGTTTGTCTCCCTGTTCGCCTCGGTCTTTTCGCTGTGGTTCCGGGCATTCATGTCGGGCGCTATGATCGGGCCGCTGCAAATGGTGGTGATGAAGCTGAAAAAGGTGAACCCTCAGACCATCGTTGACTGCCGAATCATGTCCGTGCAGGCTGGTGTAGCGAATATCACCACAAACGCCATGGAGTCGCATTATCTGGCTGGCGGCAATGTGCCGCTGGTCGTCCGAGCTTTGATTGCCGCTCATCGAGCTCAGATCGCACTCGACTGGAACACAGCCGCCGCCATCGACCTTGCCGGCAGAAATGTTCTGGAAGCCGTTCAGACAAGCGTCAAGACTAAGGTCATCGACTGTCCTGATCCGTCACGTACAGGCCGACCAACTCTGGACGGGATTGCAAAGAATGGAATTCAGCTGAAAGCTAAAGCTCGCGTGACCGTGCGAACGAATATCACGCAGTTGATTGGTGGCGCCACGGAAGAGACCATTATCGCTCGCGTCGGTGAAGGAATCGTTTCCGCAATCGGTTCCTGCGAAAGTCACAAGGAGGTGCTTGCAAATCCCATGCTGATCGCTCGGGCGGTACTTGCTAAAGGTCTGGACTCCCAGACGGCGTACGAAATCGTTTCCATCGACATCGCGGATATCGACGTTGGCGACAATGTCGGGGCTCGTCTGCAGGCCGATCAGGCCGAGGCAGACATGCGAATCGCCCGAGCCCACGCGGAAGAACGGCGTGCGGCAGCTGTGGCGGAAGAGCAGGAAATGAGAGCTCTTACTCAGGAAAACCAGGCTGAGGTTGTGCTGTCTGAATCCGAAATCCCCAAAGCCATGGCAGCCGCTTATCGAACGGGCAATCTCCGCGCCCGCAAAGACAACGCGATAGAGACTTGAGCCCTTGTCGCGAAAGTATCGCATTTTCAAACAAGTTATTCGGTCGCTGGCAGCAATCACGCCCCCGTCTGCGAGGCTTCCGTCTTACGCTCAATTGAACTCAGTGGCCAGCCAGTCGTCACGTTTCTGGCGGCTTTCGAATTGACTGCTTGAGCGACCAGGGTTTGGGGCGTACACTTTGAAACCGGTCAGGAAGTTCGACCGGATTTTCACCTGCCTGCAAAAAAGGTTACGGTGTGTTTCAGTTGAGGATTCCGGAGGGCTCCAACACTGGCCATGAAATTCTCAGGAGTTTCGGACGTGATGGTCGGATTACTGCAAGTTGAATTAACGACCCAGGAACGCGATATCCTTGTGAGAGGTCTGCGGTATGTCCGCAGCGCGATCATGCTGGAAATGCGAGAGCCATCTCGCGAAGACGAATGCCGACGAGGCGGGCTGCTTGATGAAATTCAGAACCTGAGCCAGCGACTGGAATCCACAGATCCGCTCGGCGTGCAAGTCTGAACAGAACTTCGGCGCACATCGAAAGATAAAACGTCCGGCGAACGCCAACAACACCGGACGAACGACACAGCGTAAAGGCCGACCAGATCTGGTCGGCCTTTTTTATTGGAGCTGCCACTCATCGCCAGAACTGCAGCGAATCGACAGAACGGCTATTTCTATTTTGACTCGGCACGACCATTTTGCAGCGTGGTCTTCAGAGTGACATCCTCTTTCGCCAACGTAATTGTCTTGGCCGTTCGCCTCTGACCTTCAGTGCCTCCATGCTGAATAATTTCCAGCGTCGCCGTTCCCGCCACAGCCTTTCCGAGCACGAACCGCACAGCAATCTCGTAATCTCCGGACGGAGCCGTGTGGCACACATACGTCTCAGACTGCTTTGAGGCCTCGGCTTTGGAAACCCCATCTTCACCGACCAGCCGACCGCCGTTGGCAGTAGCGCGTCGTTTGTAGCTGCATTTCGCGCCGCCGGGCTCGGTGATAAGAAGGTCCAGATCGGCAGGACCGACCCAGGTCAGGCGAATTTCCAGGTCAACGATGGCAGCCGCCGTCAGTTGTTCTCGAAACTGCTGCCCGAGCTGTGACCGACCCTCGCGGTCGCAGCGAGCGATGATATCGGTAACTGCCTTTTTTGCTTCGTCATGCAGCAGAACAAAACTGTTCTCCCAGCAGTGTTTCAGAATCCCGCATCGAAAGAAGACCTGAGCCTCCGTCCTGCCGGATTTGTCGGCGATGCTGCGCCCCAGCA
The DNA here is from genome assembly GCA_041688565.1 of Planctomycetaceae bacterium. GTDB lineage: Bacteria > Planctomycetota > Planctomycetia > Planctomycetales > Planctomycetaceae > SXXK01. Next base: position 42,296 of record JBDNHX010000243.1, on the reverse strand, counting down.
TCCAGGGCTCCGACAATTCGGGATTGATTTCCGTGGCTTCGCGACACACAGCAAGCGCTTCGTCCCATGCCTGAAAGCGAGAGAGCAGGGCTGCTGTCAGCAGCATCTGACGAATGTCAGATGTAGAGAAGTCGAGCCGCGACTGAAGGACGCGTGAGATCTCGTCAGCAGGCCGTCCGGCCAGTTTCATTTCAATGGCGAGAATATCGTAGATCCATGGGACAGCGCAATCATTCCGAATCGCGCTCAGCATCCCTTCAACAGCCACGTTGTACTGCATTTCCCCATGCAGATAAGCGACAGCGTCAGCCAACGTTTCTGCCGACGGAGCCTCCCGAGTAAAGATCTCATCCCACTTCGCCGCAGCGTGATCCGGGTCTTTCAGGACCTGCTTCGCCAGCGATGAACCGGTTGCAGCCGACGGTTTATCTTTCCCGGCTGCGACCGCACTCTGCGAACGTGGGCCGGTTTTCTTAGTCTTCTCGTCAGCCGCAAGAAAACAGGGCACAGCGGACTTGAACAGCGGCAGGCTGGAATGCAAAACGGACAGATCGACATCCTGTTCTGATGTCGCTCTGTCCGTCGCAGATTGTTGGTTCTTCCTGAACTGTTGAGGCCGAATTACCTCATTGGTTTTTTTTTGATCGATGACTTCTTCAGCTGAATACCCTGATCGACTGCAGTTACAGCCTCTGGTGGGAGGCTGAATTGTCCACCGCCCCCGAATCCGCCCTGCTGGCCACCACCACCGAATCCACCCTGCTGACCACCCTGCTGTCCGCCCTGCTGTCCACCAAGACCACCCTGCTGGCCTTGTGGAGCCTGAGTGATCACGACGAGATCCGCCACATCGTAGATGCGTGTGATCAGGTTCTCTTCAGAATTCGCGGTGTCGACTGTCGTGACCATCATCACTTCGTTCTTAATCATGAAGGTCAGACCTGGATCCTGGTCCTTCACCTTGGCGAAGATCAACGTCAGAGCATTGCGAAGGGAAATCCCCTTCAAATCCACGTCGGCTACCTGGGTTTGTTCGAGGAACTCTGAATCCGCACCGATGTCTGGATCGGTTTCATCCAGAATGATTCGCATCGTGTAAGGACCGAGTTCCGTGTAGTACGATTCAAGGAACTGCAGAATCTCACCGAGTGAATTTTCCCCCGGGTAACTCAAGGCCGGAATCGGCTGATCAAGCATCTGTTCCAGCCATAGTTCTACAGGCTTCTCGGAACGCAGAGAAACAGATTCGTATTTCTTCTTACGCGCCAGGGTCAGAGCACGCCAGACGTCAGCAGGCGGATACAGTACTGGTGGCTCATCCGGAAATGGCACGTGTGACAATTCCACCTGATACAACGTTTCAAGGAACCGATCCTGTCGCAAATTGACAAGTTCATACGCCTTGCTCAACTGGCCGGCTGTTTCTGCCATGACAACAGCAGCCGATGCCGTGCCGTTACCCGGCTCCTGCTGCCGCGCCAGGCGTGCAGCCGTCTCGGCTTCTTCGTAGGCAGGTATATCGCCGTGACGAGCACGATCCAGAAGGCCTCGCACCTGAGATATCAGCGTCTGCAGGCGCTTCTCTTCGATTTCGGTTTCCTGCAGCAGACGATCCATCGCTTCTCGCGTGGCTCGCTGCTCAGACTGTTCCCGCTGACGAATCTGATTTGTCTGACGTGCAAGATTTACGTCTGTGTAAGCATCGATTACTCGACGTTCGAGTTCATCACGCTTCTCTGGTGCAACCTCGACAGAAGCTCGAATTGTTTCCAGCAGATCCTTCAACAGCGTCAATGCGTATTCAGGCTGATCGGCTGCTACGCGATTGGCTTCGTCAACGGCGGCTCGTGTGGCCTGAACAAGCTGCTGAGTGCGAATCTGAGCCCGCGCCGCGGCGTTCTCCAGAGCGTCACCTTCACCAGCCTCAGGCGGGCCAAGACGATCTTCGCCAGCATCAGGCATAGGAGTCGGAGGTGCTGGTGTCAGGGCACCTTCAGTATCATCAGGAACGACGACAGGAACATCGACGCTCTCGTCCTGGAGTGCACTGACAAGGCGAGTCAGCGTTGGATTGGACGCATCCAGTAACTGAGCCTGACGAACAATCGCAAGAGCTTTTTCGTCCTGTCCCGACTTTCTGAAACGCTCAGCGGCCGCGATGGACTGATCGATGGCCGACTTGAATTCCTGGGATGTCGCCTGCAGTCCTTCGAGCCCCACGATCGCAGCATTCAACCCGCCAGATTGTTCGGCTCGGTCGAATAAAACATGGACCTCTTCGCCGACCACTGCAGCAGAGTCAGCCGCAGCATTCCAGACGACCTGTTTGCCGTTCTCATTCGTCCCGGACACCTGAAGGCGATTCGCAGGAGCACCTTTACCAAAGACAATCGTATGGCGATCGGCTCGCAGTGCCACGGCATCATTGGCCGCGAGAGACAGACCCTGTCCATTCAATTTAAGATTTCTAACAAACTCCGGAGCTGACGAGAGCTGCTTTGAAAGACGCTCGGCAGAGGCAGCAATGTTAAGTGAAGATGGATATTCAAAAGTTCCACCGGTCTGGTTGGCAAGAATTCCGGGGAGCTGCGAATCCACAGTTGGCCCAAGGAGCAACGCGTGGAAAGAAACACTGCAACTGATCATGTCATCTACAAGGGCATCCAGATTCTTGAGCGAAAGCTGGTCTGCCGCGCTCATGCCGTCACCAATGTACAGGACCGACATTGGTGCTGCTGGCTGCTGCGAGAATGACTGTCGCAATGCCCATGAAATGTCGGTGGCTCCCATCGGAGTCCGCGACGAAAGCTTTGCCACGGCCTGGTTCAGATCATCGCTGCCTGTGACCACGAACCCATCGGTTAGTGGCACATAGGATGAATCTACCGCAGCAACCATTACGGTGTGACCGGCTGGCAGCCTCTCCAGAACCGCGGACAGAAGCTGAATGCTTCCCTGGCGGAACTTTCCGGTCTGGCTGGCCGACGTATCAACCAGCACCACGTGCCTTCGAACTTCCGCTGGCGCGGATGACGAACGCAGAGCCAGAGCAAAATGCTGCTGTCCCATGCCGGCTGTTGTTCGGAAAACAACAGCGTCCGGAGTAGTCAGCTCCGGCTTTGAATCTGCCATTACAGCGTGACAAAACGCTGAAACGCCAAGCCCAAGTGAACAAAACGAACCCGCCAGATGCCGCATGAGAATTCCCCTGAGGTTCTGCAAAAGCAGACCGTCCGATGGACAAAACTCGAAACACATTCACCAATCCGAATGTGCTTCGCGCAGTAGTCTACAGTCGTTCTCGGATCACCGGGAAAGGAATTCCCGGCAAAAACAGGCAGAACAAAGAGGCTGGAGAAAAGTCGGCAAAACTGACCGTGCGAGACCGTCAACTCCGCAAACTCAAACACCGGAGAACCGTGATATTCGGGCGTATTCTTCCACATTCGCGGTCCGACCGCTCGGTTGGTCGGTGAGGACTGCTTTAAAAGCAGGTACCCGCAGCCTTTCATTGTGCCCCCCAAGACCCGGTCGAATTAATTCAATTCTGCGGATTCTGACGCCGATACTCTCCGCAGGGATCGGCGGAGGAATGAAGCAGACATCGAACATCAAGCCGGATGCCGCCTGAGTGGGGACCTTCTATGGGGCGGCATTCTGGCTTTCTTGGTTCAGCGCTGACTCTTGCTCTCACGGCTGCAGCAATCTCCCGAATCATTGCTGATGCGGACGGCAGCCTGCCATCCGCAGGCCCGACGGGCGAACGACGCGAGGCCGCAGTATCCGGCCGCGTTCGAACTGAACCGGTTGAGACCGTGCTCTCGTGCAATCCGCAAAATGCGGTTGAGCCGAATGACAACCAACGATCGGCGGTAACAACCGTGTTCCATGTGCCAGTTCCAGCGGGCGGTTTCCTGGTCATTGGCAGCCTCGACATCTCTGGGGCTCCTCACATCATCCGCATCGCTTCACGACAGTCGCGCCGAGCCGAGCCATCCGATATCGGCAACCCATGCCTGACCACAACGTTCAAGACAGCCTGCGTCAGGAATTCGAGCGAAGAACACAACGGCGCCCCTGTCGTCATGCGCAATCCGCTCCACGAAGTCCGCCTTCAAACGGACGGCTTCTCTTCGACTGCCGATGAAGTCACTTCGAAAGTTGAAGTTGAGAAGGTAACTCAAATCAGGACTCAAGTCGTCAGCGACGATCGAAAACTCTCCACCTCAGCGCAACGCAGTTTCCTCGCTCCTCACTTTGAAGCGGCGACTATTATTCACGAACCAACGCTGGCCCGGATGATTGCCAGCAGTGACCGAGTCGCGGTTTATCTGGACAATGGCCTTCTCACTTCAGGCCAGTACACCAATGCGGCTGCAGCGAACGATGAGACGGTCATCATCGATTCCGCCCGACGCATCTGCAGCACGATTGAGACAGAGTTGGCTGACAGAATCTACAGTTGGATCCATCCCATTGCGGATCTTGATGATGACGGACACCTGACCATTCTGATCACGGACCTGGATCGGCGCGATCAGCCAGACGTGACACCGGTGCTGGGCTGCGTTCGAGATTCAGACTTTCAGCAGTTTGACTCAATCGATTTCGGAGGCGACATCGTCTATCTGGATTACCGGCTTCCCGAAGGTGACGAACTGACTGCGCTACTCGCCCACGAACTGACGCACGCCGCGATCGCATCCCTGCAACTGGAACTCAGAGCCGAGACTCCGGGAACGAATCACGTGAGCGTACAGCCGTGGATGAACGAGGCAGCGGCGCATTGGGTCGAGCTGTGTTTTTGCAGCGAACCGACCGGATTTTCAAATCGGCTACGTCATTTTCAAGCCGATACCGCCTCTTGCCCAATTGTGGCCTGCCAGTCGCACGTCCCCCTGAGCACTCGTCGAGCCGGCAGCCGAATTTCCGGAGCCAGCTTTCTCAGACGAGTCATTGAACATCCGGAACAACTTCGTCAGCTGCTTCACGATGGAAGGCCTCTGGATGAAGCGCTCAGCCGCATCGCTGGAAAGCCGTTTGAAGAACTGTTCCGCACATGGTCAGCGGAACAGGCTGCTCTAGTGCAGGCGTCTTCGAATTCTCGGGTCCATTCTGTCGTGATAAATGGCACAATCGCTTCACGCATTCATGGCACGTCGTTCATTCTGGTTCGATGTGATGAGATGCCGTGTGAGCTTATTATAGAGTCAGAAGAAACGGCCAACCTGCAGGTCACGGTTTTGACCAACTGATAGACCGGGTGAGAAATAGCATGCGTGGCATCTCATCGCAGCAGATGCCGACCGACAATATTCAGCATCTGATCATGAACATGATTGTTGGAGGCCAGAATGCTGGTTTTACTGATCGGCATTGGAGAACCATCACAGGTTGTGACTTTGCCCCCAGCCTCTTCGACGATCAGCTGTCCTGCAGCATAATCCCACGGGGAAAGCTGGTATTCAAAATACGCTCCGTAGAGTCCCGTTGCGACCTGGGCAAGATCGAGCGACGCAGTTCCAAATCGCCGAATCCCGTGGATCTGCTGCCGGAAACAGTCGCCAATCGCAGCCAATGTGGCTTCCATCATCGCGCCGCGGTCATAGTAAAACCCGGTTCCAATCAGGCATTCGCTCATGGATGCCTGACCGCCGACATGAATTGGCTTCCCGTTGTGAGTCGCCCCGTGGCCTCGGCGAGCCACATACAAATCGTCACGCACAGGATTCCAAACTACACCGCATTCAGGCTGGCCATTGTGAAAGTAAGCGATGGATACCGCAAAGTGTGGAATTCCATGCGCAAAATTCGTCGTGCCATCCAGAGGATCAATCACCCACAGATCGGCCGCCTCGGGATCGCCCGGGTTTTCCTCCTCTCCCAGGATAGCATGATCCGGAAAAGTCTGGCGGATCACTTCGACAATCCGCCGCTCAGCAGCCAAATCGGCGTCGGTCACAAGATCAGAAATTCCTTTGCTCCTCACAGTGAACCCGTCCTTAAAAAAACGGGAAAGAATGGCGCCGGCTTCAAGCGTGGCACTCAAAGCGACGTGATCTGCGTTTAATCGGTCAGCAACGCTCAGCATGGGATTCACACCAGAATAATTCACGAAATTGACAAACACGAAATCTTCAAAAGCATCGCTGAATAGAACGGGGGACTCTGAAAATCGAACGCCAGCGACTGACTCGAGTTCAAAAAGGCCGCCGAGAGATTCGTCCTTCGTCGGATTTCCAACGGGCAGCCGACTGGCAGAACGGCAGTTTGCATCCACAGCCGCTGATTTGCGGCAGAATAACGTAGGCAAACCAGAACAGGAATCACGTTGGATGTATCCTTGCGTCCCGGACACCTGATTTGCAGGATAATTGCCAGAACGGTGACATAAACGTCGATACGCGGGTTCAGGATTGAATCAGCGGCAGATTCGGATAGAATCCCGCTTCCTGAACGGAAACCGTTTCCCGCCAGGCTTCATTTGGTCACCCAAATCAGCGTTTTAGGGCATCGTTTGCAATCACTTGCTGGGATGTACCCGCTGTTCGGGATTATGGACGAGTTGTAAGCGTATGCCGATTGCTCAGGATCACAAGGCGAAAGTTATCGCCGAATTTGGTACGAAGCCGGAAGACACAGGATCTCCGGAAGTTCAAATTGCAGTTCTCACCGCAGACATTCAGGCCATCACTGAACATCTGCAGACTCATCCCAAGGACTATTCAGGTCGCCGTGGTCTGCTGGCAAAGGTTAGTCGGCGACGTCAGTTGCTGGACTACCTGAAGTCCAAAAGTCTCGACAAGTATGTCGAGATTATTGCGAAGCTGGGAATTAGAAAGTAATCAACAAGGCGTCGCTGCGGAATTTCCTGGCGACGCCTTTCTGTTTTGGCTAAGACCCGGACCTTGCACAGGGTCGATCGAAGAGCCTGATGATGCGGGCTATTTGAGTGACATAAGCTTGCCCCCGAGGCAAACCTTACTGCAGTTCATGCCTTCGTCACTGGAGTCTGCAGAGTGTTGGAAGCATCGTTGTGTTGTTGTCGTAAATTTGTGTCGTTTCGTTTTGGAATTTTTTTGACTGCTGCCGCAGGTTCGTAGCGGATTGCCGCATCCTGGGGCGACTTTGAGTTGTCGGAAGTTGCAGGCCTGTTGTCTGACGTGAGTGATCTGGTGGTCTTAAGGCAGTGTGTTGGATGATCGCATCGCGATCTTGTCACTGTCGGTCCCTCACAGGAGACCGATTTGGTCTGCAGCGAATTGGACTGGTATCCCAGACGCCCTGATGCATGGCATCTTTTCGGGCGGCCGTCGATTGCGGTTTTGGGCAGATCTGAATTGCTGCATGCTTTCCTGATGTCGTGAAGTTGCTGCACGAGCGTTGAATCTGGCTTTCGATCCTGCCTTGTGATGCAGTCCGTTTTACCGGCTGGTCCGGGTAAGGGAAGTATTGTGAAGAAAGTCACTGTTGAGTGTGAGTTTGCAGGACGCAAGTTGTCCATCACCACCGGCGAAATGGCCAAGCAGGCCAGTGGCGCCGTGATGATTCAGTTCGGTGAAACTAGTGTATTTGTTGCGACTCAGTCTGGTCCTTCTCGTCCGGGTACCGACTTTTTCCCTTTGACCGTCGACTATCGCGAACGCCTGGCGGCTGCCGGAAAGTTTGCTGGCGGTTATCTTAAACGCGAAGGTCGGCCCACGACTCGCGAAGTTCTCACCAGCCGACTGACCGACCGCCCGATCCGACCGCTGTTCCCAAAAGGGTTCCGCGACGAAGTGCAGATCATGGGCAACGTCATGTCGTCTGACGGGGAAAACGATCCGGACGTACTGAATATCATCGCAGCAAGTGCCGCTTTGATGATTTCCGGCCTTCCCTTCAAGGGACCAATCGCTGCAGTACGAGTTGGCATGCTGGAAGACCAGTTGATTCTGATGCCGACCGTTGAGCAGATGAAGACCAGCAAGCTGGACCTCATCGTGGCCGGTTCACAGAAGGCCGTTCTGATGATCGAAGGATTCGGTCAGCAGATTCCTGAAAAGGAAATGGGCGATGCGATTATGTTCGCTCACAAGCACATTCAGACTCTGTGTGCACTGCAACTGGATCTGGCTAAGCAGTCGGGTGTGGCTCCGGCCGTCTTCCCGACTCCGGTTCCAAATCCGTTCTATGCAACTTTGAAGGCAGAAGCCTATACAAAGCTGCAGGAAGCCAAGCTGACAAAGCAGAAGCAGGAACGAGCCGACAAGGTTCGTGAGCTGAAGAAGTCACTGGTCGAAAAGTACTTCCCAGGCGACGCGGTCGTTACTTCCGACGGTCTGACAAAGGCTCAGTTCGGCGAAGCGTTTCATGACATCGAAGAACGAGTCGTTCGCGACCTGATTCTGGCTGGCAAGCGCATTGACGGCCGAACTCCGACCGACATGCGGGCGATCTCGTGCAGCGTTTCCGTGCTGCCACGCGTTCACGGGTCAGCTCTGTTTACTCGCGGCGAAACCCAGTCTCTGGCCACCGTGACTCTGGGTACAACTCGCGATCAGCAGAAGTTCGATGGCCTGTTCGGTGAAGCTGCTCAGCGATTCATGCTGCATTATTACTTCCCTCCATTCTCGGTGGGTGAGTGCAAGCCGATTCGTGGGCCAGGACGTCGTGAAATCGGGCATGGTTGCCTTGCAGAGCGATCCGTTCTGCCTGTCATTCCACCGCCAGAAAAGTTCCCGTACACGATCCGCATCATCTCCGACATTCTTGAATCCAACGGCAGCAGCTCTATGGCGTCTGTCTGCAGCGCCACGCTTGCCCTGATGGATTCCGGTGTGCCGATTCTTCAGCCAGTGGCGGGAATCAGCATCGGTCTGGTTGATGAAGGAACAAAGTACACGCTGCTGACAGACATTATGGGCGACGAAGACCATTTCGGCGACATGGACTTCAAGGTGGCCGGTACTGGCCGTGGCGTCACCGGTATTCAGCTCGACCTGAAGACCGAAGGCATCAGCGAAGACATCATCCGCAACACTCTGGAGCAGGCACTGAAGGCTCGCAAGGAACTGCTGCGAGAAATGTTGTCAACGATCCGCCGACCTCGCGGTGAAGTTTCTTCACACGCTCCCAAGCTGGTGCAGACTTCCATCAATCCAGAGAAGATCGGTTTGCTGATTGGCCCAGGTGGCAAGACCATCCGAGCCATTCAGGAAGAGTCGGGCGCGATGATCGATATCGCCGAAGACGGAACCGTGACAATTTCTGCCGCCAATGCTCAGTCGGCTGACGCTGCTCTGGCACGCGTTGAAGCGCTGTGCGAAGAGATTCAGCCGGGGCGAATTTACATGGGCAAAGTGACTTCAATCAAGGACTTCGGTGCCTTCATTGAAATTGCTCCTGGCAAAGACGGACTGTGCCACATCAGCGAACTGTCTGACGGTTTCGTGAAGAACGTCACAGACGTCTGCAAGATTGGTGATACGTTCGAAGTGAAGGTCATTGCCGTTGACGATCAGAATCGCGTCAAACTGTCTCGCAAGGCAGTCCTGACCGCGACCAAGAAAGACGAACCAGCGGACGAAGAAGATTAGGATCTCGTCTGACCAGAAGTGAGTACCCAAGAAGCCCGGCTTTTCCAAAAGCCGGGCTTCTTGAAGTGTAGGTCGATCTGTCTTAGATCGACGCTGAGAACCACCGCAAAGCAACCCGGACGCCCTCACAGGCATTCGTGGTCTGCCATGAGCATTGAGTGCTTAAGACACGCGGATCTGAAACAGATCCGCCTACAGGATCGTCCTGATGGAAATTCCCGACGAACAACAGGAACGAAAAAGGCTTCAGGCTGAAAACACTGAACTGGCGACGCTTGCCGGCGGGCTTGCTCATGAAATTCGGAATCCGCTGTCCACAATCGGGATGAATCTGGAACTGCTGGCTGAGGAACTCGAAAACGACGACTCACAGCGAGCTCGCCGAATGATGCGGCGGATCGGAAATCTGCAGGGCGAGTGTCGTAACCTGGAAGAAATCCTGAACGCCTTTCTCCAGTTTGCCCGAGCGGGAGAGTTGCATCTGGCCGAAGGCAATCTGAATACGATTGTGTCGGATTATGTGGACTTTCTTGAACCACAGGCGAACAGCATGGAAGTTGAACTGCGGCTCCACCTTGACAGCGACCTTCCAGTCGTCATGCTGGACCGGTCTCTGATGCGTCAGGCACTGGTCAATCTGTGTCGAAACGCGATTGAGGCCATGCCGGACGGAGGATCGGTTGACCTTCTGACAAGAACTCGCGGCGATGATGTCGTTCTGGAAGTCATCGACACCGGAAAAGGCATGGACGAAAAAACGCGGGCTCAGATGTTTCAAGCCTTCTTTTCCACTCGTTCCGGCGGCAGCGGTCTCGGGCTACCGACGGTACGAAGGATCGTGGAAGCCCATCATGGGCGAATTTCCTGTGACAGCGAAGTGGGAAAAGGAACCAGATTTACAATCACTCTGCCTGCGAAACGATCATGAACAGGCACAATAGCGAACGACCGCTTCGGAACGTTGAACCCCAAAGAACCCATGGCTGACCCGAAAAACGATCCTGCAGACCTTTCCACGATTCCAGTGAGAGTCCTGATTGTCGACGACGACGAAGGACATGCTCAGGCGGTTGCCGATTGCCTTGCGCGCATCAACTGCGATTGTCGAGTCGCGGGGTCGGGCGAACGCGGCTCTCAATTGATTGCTGCTGAGTCATGGGACGTGATCGTCACTGATTTGCGAATGGGTGAAGTCGATGGTCTGGAAATCCTGCGTCAGGCCAAGGAAGAACTTCCGGAAGCAGAAGTCATTGTGCTCACCGGGCATGGTTCCATCGCCTCCGCAGTGACCGCGATGCAGCACGGTGCCTATACCTATCTGACCAAGCCGCTGGATATTGGTGAGCTTCGATCGGCGGTAGAAAAAGCATCGGCGCGTTTACGACTGATTCGTAAAAATGCCGAACTCCGCCGCGCTCTCGAAGAACGTTTCGGGTTTGAAGGCGTGATTGGCAACAGCCCCCAGATGCATCGCATTGTCGAGATCCTGAAAAGCGTTGCTCCAACTGACAGCACGGTCATGATTCATGGTGAGAACGGGACCGGAAAGGAACTGGTCGCGCGAGCCCTGCATCAAAACAGTCCTCGCAAGAACAAGCCGTTCGTCCCGCTCAATATTTCCGCGCTGCCCGGCAGCATTCTGGAAAGCGAGCTGTTTGGTCATGAAGCGGGAGCCTTCACGGGAGCGACAGGTCGGCGGATCGGCAAGTTTGAACATGCCAACGGAGGCACATTGTTCCTGGACGAAGTCGGTGAAATGCCGATGGATACGCAGGTGAAATTGCTGCGAGTTCTCGAAGAACGCAAGATCACTCGGTTAGGCGCCAACGACGAACTGAACATCAATGTGCGACTGGTCGCGGCCACAAACGCGGATCTGCAGAAGATGGTGCAGGATGGCAAGTTTCGTGAAGACTTGTATTATCGAATCAACGTCGTCTCCATTTTTCTGCCGCCGCTGCGCGAACGCATGGGCGATATTCCGCTGCTGATGGAACACTTCTTACGCGACCTTTCTAAACGGACAGGCCGCGAAGTTCAGGGATTCTCCCGAGCTGCTCGGAAGGCATTGCTCGCCTATCACTGGCCCGGCAATATTCGTCAGCTCCGCAATACCATCGAACGTATGCTTGTGCTGGATTCGGATGGTGTCCTGGACATTGATGGCCTGCCGCCGGAAATTGCAGTCCTTGTGAAGGATCAGATTCCTGAACCGGATGCGGATGTCACAAGTGGCGCGGACTCCCTAATTGGCAAGCCCATGACGGAAGTCGAAAAATACTATATCGAACGGGCACTCGATCTGACCGACGGCAATCGGGAAGAGGCATCTCGAATGCTCGAGATTGGCGAACGGACGCTGTATCGTAAGATCAAGGAATACGATCTCCGAAAGTGACGTCTGCGGTATGAGGTCCAACCCGGCACAACCTCAACGCATCTCCGGAAGGAGACGTCTGATGCATCTCGTTCGCAACATTTTGCTGATCTATCTGGGAGTTCTGTCGGTGTTTGCGTTCCTTCAGCGGCACATGATGTATCCCGCAATGCGAGCGACTTCGCTCGACGCCTCATCATTTCCACAGCTGACTCAGGCCTTTCACGCGGCCACCGACGTGATTCTGACAACTCCCGATAAGGTAAAAATTCGCGGCTGGTATCTGCAGGCGGCTGCAGAAAAATCCGATCGGCTGATTCTTCTGTTCCATGGAAACGGTGGACACCGTGCCCATCGCGGGAACTGGTATGGCATTGCAAAGTCATTGAACGCGGATGTTCTGGCCATTGACTACCATGGCTATGGAGATTCAGAAGGCTCACCGTCGGAAGCGGCTCTCATCAGTGACGCGGATGCAGCATGGGACCATGCTGTCCATGTGCTGAAGTACCAGCCCGCCCAGATCGTGATTCTTGGCGAGTCGCTCGGTGGCGGCGTGGCGGTGCAGCTGGCCGCGGATAAATGCCGAAACAATGCATCGCCTGCAGGCCTGATCCTGAGTGCAACATTTTCCTCGATGCTGGAAACCGCCAGCTATCGGTTCCGCTGGCTGCCTGTGAGATTTGTGCTGCTGGATCGATATCGATCAGACAAGCACATTGGTGATGTGACCTGCCCGATCCTTCAGTTTCATGGCGATCAGGACACGCTCATTCCATTGTTCATGGGGAAGAAGCTGCACGATCTTGCGCCGGAAAAATCTTCATCCGGAAAGCCAAAAATGCTGCATGTCCTGAAGGGGGCCGGTCATAACGACGCGTTGCCGCTTTATAGACGGGTCGTGCGAGATCATATGGAGAAATTCATCCGCTAGAGGAACAGCCGCCTGCAATTCGTGGCCGGCGATTTAGCCGTCCGTTCTTTCACCCTGAAGGGCGTGCAAACACCTGGGCATCGACCCGATTTTCTGGCGTCTGCTCTGGCAAATCGTGCTCACAGGAAGGCAGCTCTGCGTGTGATTTGCTAATGTGCCTAAGAGAACGTCTTCCCCTACAGCAACACAGAAGGTGATCCCATGAAGAACATCCGCCGGGAGTGCCGATCGTGTCCATCCAGCCGCCGAGTGTATTCTGGAATCCAGTGCGTTCTGCTTTGCCTTATGCTGAACACGCCGATCCCAACGGCCGCTGCAGCGCCCGTTCCGGATCCAGTCATCGCGGCAGAACTTCTGGCCGGCGTTGCGAAGGTCGATATTTCTGATCCGGCTGTGACCAGCAATGATCCGCTTTATGCCAAAGCGATGGTTTTGAAACAGGGTTCCACGGTGGCCGTATTGATCACGGTCGATGCGGTTGCCGTCGGAGAAATTGGCCCGATCCGCAATGACTATCTAAAAAACGTGCGAACTGAGCTGCAGCGTTCGCTCAGCATCCCCCCGGAATGTGTTCTTGTTAACGCCAGCCATTGCCATGGTTTAACCTGTGCTGATGTTGATCATCGCACGATTCAGGCTGTTGAACAGGCGTGGAAGAATCTGGTCCCGGTGACTGCCGGGACTGGCATTAGCCAGGAAGTGCGGATCATGGAGAACCGCCGCCTGCTGCTGAAGGATGGCAGCGAGGCCGATGTGCGTCATGCCTATGCGATGCCGTGGGATGAAGAGGTCGCGAGCATCGGCCCTGTTGATCCGGAGATCGGTCTGCTGCGGCTCGATCGCAAAGATGGTTCGCCACTTGCTGTGGTTTACAACTTTGCATGCCACCCGATTCAGGGAGTTCCCGGCAAGGGCAACACTGCCGATTTCCCGGCCTTTGCATCCCGAGTTGTCGAAGAAAACTTCGGCACTGATGTGATGGCCTTTTTCATTCAGGGCTGCGCGGGGGACATCAATCCTGTAGTCTACAAAGATGTCCATAGCCCGCGAGATTGTGAACCGTTTGGCACGATGCTGGGCCTGAATGTGATGCGCGGACTCAAAACAATTGAAATGTCCGAAAACGCAGAACTCAAAATCATGAACGAACCGCTGGCACTGCCTCGCGCTGTCGACATCGAACAACGTATGGCTGCGATTGAGTCCGAGCAAACACGGCTGCTGAAATCACTTCGCGGCACCAGCCTCAATTTCAAAACGTTTCTGCCTCTGCACGTGCAGTACAGCGTGTCTGGCGAGTTCCCCGGCTACTACGCGCATCGTTACATGCTTGATAAAGCCAATGGCAAAGAAGACATGCTCAGGATGGACACTGAAAACAAAGCCAACATGGAGGCCTACATGGCCAATATTCAGACCATGGAAAAACTCACTCGCCTCAATGTCAATCTTGAGCTGCTGAAGAAGCATCTGGCCCAAAACCAAGCCGCGGGATCTGAAACATTGGATGTGGAAGTAGGCGGCATCCGCGTTGGCGATTTTGTCCTGGTGACTTTTCCTGGTGAACTGACCGTACAGATCGGGCTGAACATCAAACAGGCATCGCCTCACCGATTCACTTTCGTCGCTGGTTACACAAACGGCTACATTTACTACACGCCCACGGCCACTCAACGGAAAAACACGGGGTACGCGCAGGAGGACTGCGACTGTCTCGTCGGGCCGGAATGGCAAAAGCTGTTTGAAGAGAAAGTGGCGGAAGTCCTGAAGAAGCTGTAAGCGAACTGGCAAACCTGCTGTTCCGAAAGGACAAGATACGGGGCAGCGCGCCTTCAAGAAAGCTTGCCCTGCCAGTCGGTCATTCGATGTTCAGGTGCTGGAGTATCGAGCCTGCTCAGCAGCGGCAACGGCGAGAACATCGCATCGTTCATTTTCCGCATGGCCGGCATGGCCAGGCACCAGCTTAAACGTAATTTGATGCTTACTCAGCAGAGCGTCCAGTTGCTTCCAGTGCTCTTCATTCTTGACGGGAACGAGCCTGTTTCCTTCTTTGCGTTTCCATCCGTTACGCTTCCAGCCAGGCAGCCATTCTTTGGAACCCTTGGCGACGTAGGTGCTGTCTGTCACAACTTCCACTCGCGACTTTCGCGTGAGCAGCTTCAACCCTTCGATGACAGCCTGAAGCTCCATCTGATTGTTGGTCGTCAGCGGGTGGCCGCCACTGAATTCTTTTTCCGTGGACGACACCGGATGCCGCAGAATACAACCCCAGCCGCCTGGCCCGGGGTTTCCTTTGCAGGCACCATCGGTAAACAGCTGCACGAACGGAAGGGATGAAGTCGTGTCAGTCATGCCACGTTCACAGAGATGCGGAAGACAGGATGGCGAATATTTTAACGTTCTCGGTACACAATACGGCCTCGCTTGAGGTCGTATGGAGAAACTTCAACGACAACACGATCGCCAGGCACAATCCTGATGAAGTGCTTCCGCATTTTGCCGGCCACGTGTGCCATCACCTGATGGCCGTTTTCGAGCTCAACGCGAAACTGTGTGTTCGCGAGCGCCTCGACGACGTTGCCTTCGACCTGAATTGCTTCTTCCTTCGCCATTCCGAATTCTTCTTTCGCCCTTTTCCGAAGTCCGCTGCAGGGCCTGAGGCCGCGTTTGCATAAAAAATCGTGAAGCAGCATTGTACAAAATCGCCGCCAGATGGAAGACCATCTCACAAAACTGACGAGGATCCCGAGCTCCGTATGTTGACGAGAACTCGCCGGAAACTCAAGCGCCAAAATGCTTTGCGGAGATGAGAATCCCGGCAGCTCGATTTCCCGACCACTGTTCGGAGGGCCCGTCAAATCACGCGAATAACGTATTTTCCCCATTATCGGGGCCTCTTCCGGCGACTTCCCTGGTGAACCAAGCTGTCTCGAATGTGTCGATTTTGAGGCAATGTTCTGAGAAGAATTTGCAACGGATGCGCGTTCAACCGACCATCGGCTTGAATCTCTGAACCACAGGTTGATATCCTTCGCGGAGGTTCATGGAATTTAAACCGCAAACGGATCGACATCCTCAGTCAATCTGATTTTAGGCTGTTCGGCATTTCTGTGAATTTATTTGGTTTTGCGCAAGTGGCGAAATTGGCAGACGCGCACGCTTGAGGGGCGTGTGGGGTAACCCGTGCAGGTTCAAGTCCTGTCTTGCGCATTCCCCTCAACGTGAGGCTGTGATCTTCGGGTCACGGCCTCATTTTTTTTGCGCCTCGCTTGCGCTTCCGCCTTTCAGACTCCTGGCCGCTGGTCTTTGCCATATTCCTGTTTTCAACCAGAATAGAGCCACAATCGCCTTGCCGCTTTCTGCCCGTTCACATTTCAGAATGATGCCCAACGTCAGACCATGAACACCCCATCATCCAGCAGTGAAATTGGTTTTGAATTCCGTGTCGACGACTTCTGTCGTCAGGCTGCTGCAGAACTCAGCCTTTCCATAGGACAGGTTGAAGGCACCGTTCGGCTGCTGGAGGAAGGCAACACCATTCCTTTCATCGCTCGCTACCGGAAAGAAGTCACAAAGGACCTGGATGAGCGACAGTTGCGTGCCATTGAAGATCTGCTGGCCCGCACGAAGGATCTGGCCTCACGAAAGAATACGATCCTTAAGACCATCCATGAACAGGGGAAACTCACTCCGGAACTGCGCCGGCAGATTGAAAGCTGCATGGACTCGCGAGTCCTGGAAGATCTTTATCTGCCCTACAAACCAAAGAAGCGGACTCGCGCCGCCATCGCACGCGAGCGAGGGCTCCAACCGCTGGCCGATCTGCTTTTCAGTCAGCAGCGATTGCCCGCAAGCCGCAACGAACTCGTTCGGAAATTTGTCAACGCAGAAAAAGATGTGCCGGATGAACGAGCCGCCATTCAGGGCGCCTGCGACATTGTCGCAGAGAAATGGGCGGAAAATATTTCAACTCGCCAATGGATGGTGGAGACCGCGCAACGCGGAGAAATCGTATCTGCAGTCCGCAAAGGCAAGGCAGAAGAAGGCGGCAAGTTCGAGAACTATTTTGACTGCAAGGAAAAGATATCTCGGATGCCGGCGCATCGGTTTCTGGCAATGCAGCGCGGCGAAGCCGAAGGCATCCTGCGAATCGGGATGGCCATGGACGATGAAACGAATCAGCGTCAACTGAAGAACCGATTGTTGACGAATCCCGGCTTTGAATTCAAGGCAGAACTGGAAGCCACCGTAGTCGACTGCTACGACCGGCTTCTTCGCCCTTCTGCCGAAAATGCACTTCTGCAAACTCTGAAGGAGAAGGCCGATAAAGAAGCGGTGGACGTGTTTGCAAAAAATTTGCGAGACCTTTTAATGGCGCCGCCTGCGGGGCCTCAGATGACAATCGGAATTGATCCGGGATTTCGAACCGGCTGCAAGGTTGCAGTGGTCGATGAAACAGGCCGTTTCATCTGCAACGAGACGATTTACCCAACTCCTCCTCGATCCGACACGCAAAACGCCGCGGCTGTCCTGCTGCGGCTGATTCGCGAACATAGTGTGACACTGATTTCGATCGGTAATGGCACAGCGTCACGCGAAACCGATAAGTTTGTTTCGGACATGATTCGGCAGCACAACCTGAACGTCACAAAGGTCATGGTGAACGAGGCCGGAGCGTCGATTTATTCGGCCAGCGAAACAGCGATTGCCGAGTACCCGGATCTCGACGTGACCGTGCGTGGCGCCATCAGCATTGCCCATCGGCTGCAGGATCCTCTTTCGGAACTCGTCAAGATCGATGCCCAGTCCATCGGAGTGGGCCAGTATCAGCACGACGTTGACCAGACCCTGCTGCGGAAGGCGCTGGATCGTGAAGTGGAATCCTGCGTGAACTCAGTTGGTGTCGATGCTAATACAGCCAGCCCGGCGCTGCTGTCGTACGTGGCCGGTATCGGTGCTGTGCTGGCAAAGCGAATTGTGTCCTTCCGTGACGAGCATGGTGCGTTTAAGTCGCGTGACGAATTGTTGAAGGTGCCTCGCCTGGGCCAGAAAGCCTATCAACAGGCTGCCGGCTTTCTCAGAATTCGAGGCGGCTCGCAGCCTCTCGACAATTCAGCCGTTCATCCCGAACAGTATCCACTGGTCCGCAAAATGGCCCAGAAGCTGGGCGCTGATGCGAAAACGCTGGTCGGTAACGGTCAGCTTGTCGCGCAGCTCACGGCCGCCGAGTTCGTCTCGCCCGATTCGGGTGAATTCACTGTTCGCGATGTCCTGAATGAATTGGCTCGTCCGGGCCGGGATCCGCGAAGCGAATTTCAGGTCGCAAATTTTTCTGACAGCATCAGCGAAATCAAGGACCTTGAAGTTGGCATGATTCTGGAAGGCGTCGTCACAAACGTGACAAAGTTTGGCGCCTTCGTCGATATTGGCGTGCACCAGGATGGACTCATTCATATCTCTCAGCTGGCGGATCACTTTGTTCGCGACCCGGCGGAAGAGGTCTCGGTTGGAGAAATTGTGAAGGTTCGCGTTGTGCAGGTCGAACCGGAGCGAAAGAGAATCGCCCTGTCGAGACGTCTGGACGAATAGTCCCCACGAGCAGCCTCTGGCCAATTCAGGACGTGTCGCCCATGTTCGTTTTTCGGTGCCTCCTGACAGCGCCGGACCAATGGCAGTCACTTTGAAAAGTAGCAGGCATTTTCCAAATGCCGTAGCCTTCAGAATTGAACGAAATAGCGGACGGCACACGGAGTGTGCCTGCTACTTTGACGGAAGGTGACTGCCACTGAGCGCCGGACAGCGGCCTGCATCTGTCTTCAACAGCGCGCCACCGGCTATTTCCCTGCCGAGGCCGGACTGCAATCGCAGTTCGGCAGATTTTGCCGAAATGGTCTGGATGCCCTGGTGGCTATGCTGTACATTCTTCAGAACTCGGCTTTTTTTGGGGGCCGCAGCCACGAGCTGTCATGTTGAAAATCAAGATTCCAATGCAGGGAGGCATGGATGTCTGTTATTCGTTTTCTGCACACGGACGCACTGCGTCTTGGTTCTCCAGTGGCCGGACTTTCCGAAAGTCCGGACTGGCTGCGAAAAGTCGCCTCCTCCGCCATTCGCACCGCCGTCACAAATGTCATTGAAGCGGCCATTGGCAGCCGATGCCAGTTCCTTCTGATCGCCGGTCGACTGACCGAATCCGATACGGATCATGACCTTGCCATCGCATGGTTAATGACGCAGGCATGCATTTTACGAGAACACGGAATCCGGCTCGTTATCGCCGGCCATGCCGAGTCCGATCATGCTGCTCTCCGACGGCTTGACGCGATCCTGATGACACCCAGCCAGCGTCTGGACGTGTGGAGTCATCCAGACGGACAGATCGATTTTACCGTTTCCGCAACCGTGCACCGGGCTCGAGCGGGGGCTCTGGGAATCGAACTCGCATCTCCTGTTTCCGGTCGCCCAATGGCTGATATGGCCTATGTTGCGGTGCCGTCCATCCTGCCATCCGCCGCCACGAATTCCTTTGACGGAGTAGCCACAGCACACGACAGTCTGCTGCGGCTTTCCGCCGGCTGCCCACAGGCCATCGGCCCCATGGAACATGGAAAATTTGGGTGCCAGATTGTCGAAGCGGATCTCAATCGCCACTCATTGACCGCGCGTTTTTGTTCGACAGATGTCATCCGGTTTGCTCAGGAACTTGTCCGTTTCCCAGCCGGCCTTCCGGCATCGCAGTTGTGTGATCTTCTGCGTGAACGCAGCCGCTCGATCGGAACATCCGGACGATGCACTACGGTTGTTGAATGGATTGTTGACGGACAACTGGCGCTGTCACTCCAGGACGAAGAGACTCTGTGTGAACGCGAGCTTCTGAAAGACCTGCGGGCAAATGTTCATGCCGGTCATTCCGGAGCATGGCCATGCCGAATTCGATTTTCCGACAGCAGCTCTGTCGATGTTGCCGGATATCAATCGCTGGTCACGCATGAGTTTTCAGCCATTGTCCGTGACCGCTTTGTCAGAAGCACGCATCAAAATCTGAGTGGCCAATACCTTGCAATGGGATTGCCTTTGGGAAACGGCAGTGAGGCTGCGGTGGGGCTGGATGTACTGCGTCGTGTTGCCTGACGCAAAGCGGTCTGCATTTCATTGCAGACACAGCACAATAATCATCTCTGACGAATCCTGTTTGGCTGGATTCGCTGTTTTATTGGGACACGAAAATGCAACTTTCAGATGTGCGACTTGATCGTTTCGGATCACTGAATAACACAGCGACCGAAAACCTTTCCCGTCAGATCACCGTTTTCTTCGGCCCGGCCGGCAGTGGAAAAACGACCGTTGTCCGTTTTGTGCGAGATCTGCTTTTCGGCTATCGCAGAAATCCTGGCTATCTCAACTCGGAGGCTCAGACAGAAGTCGGCAGTGCTCGAGTCATGACCACGAACGGGCCAAGAACTTTGCGCCGTTCATGGGCCATCGACGGAGCCGAAACATTCTCGGTCACCGACGAACAGGGTCGCCTGGTCGGAATTCGCCAGGACAATCAACTGCCTGCCTGGGTGACTGATGACGTCTTCCGGGAAATCTTTTCTGTGGGTCAGGAAGAGGCCGAGCGTTTTGATCTGCTGACACGGCTTTGCATTGAATCCGGGACGGTGGCCGGTGTTGCCGATGCCGAACTTCGTCAGGCGGAGGCCGCTTTGGCGCAGACCGTCCGCGACCGTGATGGAAATGGCATTCAGGGCGGTGTGGTGCATCATATTTCCGAGCTTCGTCGACGACAGGGCGAGCTGCAGGGCGAAATTTCTCTGCTGCGAAAACCGGCGTCTGATCTGCCCACTCGCATCGAACAGCTCATGCGAGAAATCGAAGCCGCATCTGTCACGATCGACCAGATCAATGGGCCTATTCGAGACATTGATTCCCAAATCGCACGACTCGAACAATTGCTGATCCCAATGCGTCAGAGAAACGTTCTGCCTCTGAATCGAGTAAGGCTGGACGAAGAAATCCGAGCCGTGTCTGCGCGGCTGGATAAGTGGCGCGAGATTCGGACCATGATCCATCGCGAAACCGAACCCCGTCTGATCGCCGTCGACAAAACTCTGCGAGCCGACGATTCGGTCAGATCCATTCGCTCGATTATTACACGTCTGGAAGAACGCTCTCAGACGCTGACTGACCGACTCCGCAGCACGTCGCTGACCGACATTGAGGCCTCGCGCTATGCGGAGCTTGTGCGGCAGCTTCGCGGAGAAATTGCAGTCCTTTGTCAGTATTTCGGACAGCACGAGCGATTCAGTGCGAATCAGACTTCGACGATGCAGACGTTGCTCGCAGAGCGAAGTCTAGCCGACGCGGAACAAATGGAACGATTGCTGGAAGAGCAGCTGGCGTCATTGCGAACAGAACTCAGCCGGGCGGAAAACATCCTGTCTGAGTCAGCGGTCCCCGGCTCCGCCAGCGGCTGTCAGTTTACCGGTCATCGAGAATCCATTGCAAAGGATGCTCTTCACGGCGCCCTGCTCAGTGAATCCGAATATCGTTCAGGCGCAGAGGTCGAAGCCCAGCTGCCGAGTCTTCGTGCCGAGCGTAATCGACTGCTGAATGAACGAACGGTTTGCGAGGAAGAACGCAGTACAAAACGAATTTTGCTCGACCGCCTCCGACTTGAACTGGCAGCGTGCTCAAGCCTTGAGCAGCTGGACGTTCTGCGTGCTCAGATTGCCGAACTGGATGCCGAAATCAGTCTGCTGGAAGATCAGCGTCGGCAGCTTGATCGAACCGAGATCAGTCTGCGTGAAGTGATCGTCCGTCTGATAGGACGCAGTCACTCGCAGGTGCTTGAACTTGCTTCGCAGTATGTTCGACGCCTGACGGAAGGTGAGTGCCAACAGATTTCAACTACGCTGCCTGATCGACTTTTGATTCAGACAAATCGCCATCCTGGCCCGCTGACTCCGGCACAGCTGACGCGTGGGACGCGCGACATGATCGCATTGGCGCTGCGGCTTGCTCTCATTCAGACCCGGGCTCGCACCCACGGACACGTCCCGCTGATTCTGGATGAAGTTTTTGTACCGACTGACAGCTCTGGCGGGCAGGCAGCAGCCCAGTTGCTGACGGAGATTGCTCAGCAGGGACAGCAAATTCTGTTCTTCACCGGCCAGAAGGAAGTTCGCGATCTGTTTGCTCGCTGCCATTCCGACATCCGCTCCTTTGCGGCTCGCGTTGAACTTCCTGCCCCGCCGGCCCCAGTGGCGTTGCATGCCTATGTGGAACCGCGTGTGGAAGTGAAACCACCTGTTATCGAACCTGTGGTGTATCTTCAACCCGCGGCCCCGCCGCAGCCAGTCGTAGCTGAGCACGACACAACGACGCCTGCAAACTGGCTGTTTTACCTGGAAGTTGATCACGGTGTTGAGGACCTGGCAGGTATTACTCTCGGTGAACTGGAAGCGTTGCGTTCCGCTGGAATCCTGACCATTGATGACCTGCTGAATCGTACGGTTCCGCAGATGGAAGAAGCCGCTCGCCAAAAGGGATTTATTCTGCCAGTCGATCGCATTCAGGCTCTTCGCGGCCAGGCTGAACTGACGACTCGCGTTCCGATGCTTCGTCGCAGTGACGCGGCTCTTCTCTTCGCTTCCGGCATTCGTTCAGTTGAAGAACTCGGCAAGCTGCGTCCTGAAACTGTATACGATCGAGTGAGCGAGTTTCAGCGATCTGAGGCAGGCAGTCGGTTCCGTCGCGGCGGACGTCTGATTGACCGACAGCAGGCGATCAATTGGGCACGCTTTGGCCAGTTCACTCGTTCTCTTGATGAAGCGCGGCACAATCGATCGCGGTTTGCTGTTCGTTCGCCTGTCCGCAGCCTCGCTCCGATGACGCACGGAACAACAGCAACATCAGGTTCCACCTCCTCCGTTAAGGTCGCAGCTGATCCCGCAAAAAGTCGCCGCCGTCGTCGAGTCGTTGAAGATCTCAGCACGGAAGAACGATGGGCTCGCCGCCAGGTTCGCCGACAGCGTCAGGCGTCTCGACTGCGCACCGAAGTAGTGGAACCCTCAGACGACGAATCACGTCCCGTGGAACGCGTCGGTGGGATGCGATTCTTTTTGAGTCGCACAAGTGAAATCGAAAAGGCTCCGTCCATTGGACCACGCACGGCAGAAATGATGGAAGCCATCGGAGTGCGAACGGTAGAAGATCTGCTCAGCATGACTCCCGATCGACTGGCGGAAAAGCTGAACCATAAACGCATCACACCATCGATTATTCAGCAGTGGCAGGCTCAGTCACGACTGATGTGTCAGATCCCGGAACTGCGAGGGCATGATGCTCAGATCCTTGTCGCCTGCCACATTACAAGCCCAGAAAATCTGGCTGCCCGCAAACCGGCTGAACTATTCGCCATCGTTGAACCATTCTCGCGCACCAAAGAAGGCGAACGCATCATTCGCACAGGGCGGAAACCGGACGTCGCTGAAGTGACAGAATGGATTCAGTGGGCTGCCAACGCCCGTTCAATGCGAGCCGCATAACTCTCCGCGGCATACGTCACCAGTCTCAACAGAAGCCTGACCTCTCACCAGGTATCAGGCCTTTTTTGTGGGCAACTCGTGCGGAGATTTCAGAGAATTATGCACAGACGATCGACTTCAACTGCGACAAATCTGTCAGCAGTCGGTCCGGCCGTGTTGCCGGATCCTTCATCGTTTCAGCGGATACTTCAAGCCCTGATTTTTCTGCAACAAGCAAGGCCGTCTTCATTCCTACTGCTCTTGCGGGAATAAGATCGGTCGAAAGTCGGCAGCTGATATGCAGCGTCTCCGAAGCCTCAACCCCAATCGACTGCAGCTTCTCTACGGCCTCTGAGAACAAAGCCTTCGATGGCTTGCGCACACCGGTGTCGCAGGACAGGATCAGTGTCTGCGGTTTGAACAGCTCATAAAGCGGCGGCAGTTCATCCTGCATCGCCAGTGCCCGCACTGTCTGCACAAGCGTAAATGACTGACCATCCGAAAGCAGTCCCTGAATCACTTCGGCCCTGGCCAGTTCTGACATCACCTGCACCGCTCCCGCCCGGGCTTCTGTCGCCTGCAGGCAGCAATGAAAAAAGTAGGCCACCTTTTCACTGAACTCGTCAACATCGCCGTACTGACCTTCGTCATAGATATACTGCTTTTCAAACAGCTTCTCGATCAAAGCCCGCCAGGTTTCCACCAGATTGACGTCTGTCACATTTCCTCGAGCGGCCGCCTGCATGGACTGCCGCTCGATGGTGCTTTTGTAGAGTCCAATCATCGACTGCCATGGAGGCCCCGGTTTGCGATACATGTGATTCCACATGTTGAATTCATGGATCGTCTTGTCGAGTGCAATCTGAAGCCTTGCTTCGTCGTCCGGGAAGAGAGTGAATCGCCCGTCAGTGGCTCGCAGCAGCGTTCCATAAACGTCCCACAATACCGCCCGAATTCCCGGCAGATGTTTGATGGATGGACTGGCCGGGACCGGTTTGGCGGCCGGGACTTTCGGCCACATCAGTTGACGACCTTCAAGAAAATCGACGTACTCAGCAAGAGAAAGTGGCATAAGATCCAACTTTATGAACGGGAACTTTGTGAACAGTCAGAACAGAGGCCGCAACAGCTTCTGTCGTATTCAACTGCGCCGCAGCGGCAGAAACGCGGTAAATTTCAGGACAGTCCATCAGCCTTCGAATCAACTCCATCGACGCCCTGCGTTGTCTGCAACGGTCCGCCAGGCGACTGATATCCAAACTGCTCCGCAAACCGCCGCAGGAATGGCTCAATGCGGCTCAGGTAGTCAGGAGCAAAGTTGTACGTATTATTTTGATACCCTGTCAGCGTCGCCGTGTATTTCCTCAGCCGCGGCTCCATCGTCGCCCAGTTACTAAGCCCAAACTTACGGTAGACATCGGCAACAACTTCCACTGGCCGCGCCACAATGTCCTCATGCCGAATCTCGATCAGGTTTTCCGCCGGAATACGGTGTCGATCTTTCAGCCATTTCTCAAAAATCAGCTCGTAACGTCGCGACACGAACTCCTCAATCTGCAGCTCATCATGCCCCTGAAACGCAAGGTTGGCCATGAAGCGATCCATCAGTTTTAAAGTCGAGGCATGCACCAGATACGGATTTCGAAAGACATGAATAAACTTCGCGTCGGGATAAAGCTTCAGGACTTCCGGAATGCGGCCAAGGTTTGGAGGATTCTTCAGCAGCAACCGCCTCCCGCCGCACGCATAAGAAACCTTCCGCAATAAATACTCGTACATCCGTGACCAGCGAGCGACGTCCCGGCTGCTGGCTCCCTGAAACAGTACCGTCTGTCGAAACGTCTGCTCGGCAATTTGAGGAAAGAAATAATTCAGGTAGTGACTCATGTGAGTCAAACCGGCCAGCGCAAAGTCTTCCGACATCGGCTCATCAATTCCCAGCGGCACGGAATCCATGGGCCGACTTTCCGGAAGTCGGCGCTTCAGGATCCACCGGGCCAGCCATTCCCATGTGAGAAATCCACTGGGGATCGCGCAGTGCAGCATTGTCACACTGGCAAACTGAGGGTCCTGCAGGAACAGGTTATGCATATTCGTCGTACCGCTACGCCAGTGCCCGATGATGAACACCGGCGACTCAGTAAGTTTGTGACGTCGAACTGGCAGCCCGAATCGGATCCGTTCAAACAGACGAATCGGAATCGTTGCCACAATGAACAACGTGATTCGCAACGCCCGCAGTCGCTGCCTTCGGTCAATCTCACCGCCGTAACGCCAGAGCAAAGTCAACCAGTTCCGCAGGGTCGAGAAGTGCAGAATGTGCGGCAGTCGCATTCTCGATTCATCAGCAGACATTTCTTTTTCCGACCCCAAAAACAGAACGTTCAGATTCGATTGGAAACACCTCACGTCAACACACAGCATCATGTTCCGGATTGGAACGATCCTGCAACGATCCTTCACCCGTGACTCTGCTCGCAGCCGATCGTTCGCCCATCGAACAAACTGCGGAGCACGCTGTCTGGCTGAAAGGAGGCATGGTGGCTGCTGCCCGTCAATCAAAATTCAATTCCGCTACGTTTGTCTGACCATCCTTCACGTCGAATGTCAGGTCTCCGGCCAGCAACCGGGCTCCGTCCATGGTTGGCCCCGGAGCGACAGCTCCCATGTCTGTCACAACAACTGCATACCGGCCGACAATTGGCCCCGCCTGAGCGGCGATGGAAAATTGTCCGTTACGAACCATCCCCCAGCCGACCGGGGCATGGGCATCTTCAGGCTTGAAGGCCACGGAGCCCCATTTCAGAGGCTCGCCCTTCACTCGAATCATGCCCGACACCGCCTGACGCTTTTCGCTCGTCAGCAACGCGTTCTGCCTGAGCCATGTTCCTGCCGCGGAAATCCACGTCGCAAGGGCAGGGTGCTCATTGGCCAGACCAACCCCATGAGGTCCCTGCTGATAGATGTGCAGTTCGGCTGGAACGCCGGCCTTGTGGCAAGCCGCATAGAAGGCGAGACTGTTTTCCGGTGGCACGCCTGTATCTTCTGAGGTATGGAAAAGAAAGATGAGCGGCGTGTCTTTGGTCACCTGAGTTTCGTTGGACAGACTTTGCAGCTGGTCGTTCGTCGGATTTTCGCCCAGCAGATTCTTTGCAGAACCCTTATGCGCGTAATCCGCCACGAAGCTGATGACCGGGTA
This sequence comes from Planctomycetaceae bacterium, assembly GCA_041688565.1. Classification (GTDB taxonomy): domain Bacteria; phylum Planctomycetota; class Planctomycetia; order Planctomycetales; family Planctomycetaceae; genus SXXK01. The sequence continues at coordinate 15,679 of JBDNHX010000243.1, read as the reverse complement.
GCCCAGAATTCCGAAGTCCGGTCGGCAGCTTTGCTGGTCAATCGGATCCGCAGTGGAAGCAGTGCCGAGATCGAAATGAGTCACCGCGGTAGATGTCAAATGCCCGCCTGCAGAAAATCCCATGATGCCTACACGGCTCGGATCAATCGCGAATTCCTTCGCGTTCGCACGAATCAGGCGAAGAGCCCGCTGAGCATCCTGAAGCGGGATCGGATGGTGATAAGGAGACAGACGGTATCTCAAAACAAATGCCGTGACTCCAATGCTGTTAAAGTACTTCGCAGGCTGAACACCCTCATGATCGGTCGCATGAATGGCATAGCCGCCGCCCGGGCAGATGACCACAGCTGCGCCATTCGGATTTTCAGTGGCACGATAAATCCAGACTCCCGGCTTATCCGCATCCTCATCCCCTGCCGCTCCTGGTGCCCCTTCCGGCCAGAGCAATCGGAACTCGGGAGCTTCACCTGCTCGCCCGGTACCAGTGAACGTCAATGACATGGCTGCAACCAACAGAATCGACAGGTTATGTTTCATTTTCATCTCCTCAAGGGATCCGCTGGACTCACGACCAACCAACCGCGCTGACCGCGAACACGGATCGTAGCTCAGCGATTCATTTGGAGAAATCAATCGCCCTGACAAACCGAGTACACTTTAAGGAATGTCGTCCGGCTGACTTAATCCGGACGAAATCCTTTTTTTGGCTCAGAGAAAGTGGCCATATCATCCGTGCCGAGCCTCAAACAACTTTACGACAAGAGCTATAAATCGCGACAGACACTGCCAGAACTCCACACGGCGCATTGCAGCCGCGAAGTGACGGCACACTAATCTGGGTCTTTCCAGGCAACGCCGCCAACCTCGCTTTTTTCAGGACATTTCTTCCATGGACGTCAACGACTATCTCATCGACCACGCGGGACTCAACTGGCCCAAACTTCTTTCTCACTGGGCATGGCTCCTGGACGATGAAATGGAAGTCCAGCCGTGGCTGATGAATCGCTTTGGCGATCTCTTCTTCGTTGATGAGGAAGGTGTTGTTCTCTGGCTGAATATTACGGACGGTGAAGTTTCCGAAGTGGCTTCCAGTGTGGATGAGTTCTTCGAGCTGCTCGAAAGTGAAGGCGACAGCGAAGACGAAGAAGATCTCGGAAACGATGCGGGCGACTGGTTTCTGATGGGCCTCGTAGATGAAGCCGCGGAAGCCGGACTGCAGCTGGGGCCCGATCAGTGCTATGGCTTTAAAGACCTTCCGGTACTCGGCGGTGAATTTGAAGCCAGCAATCTTTACCTTTCGTCCATCGAAAAGTACTGGGCCTTCTGTGGCAGCGTGCATGCTCAGATTGACGGACTTCCGGATGGGGCCGAAGTAGAAATCGATATTCCGGAGCGCTAGCCGAAAACGTATCCTCGCGGCAGACAGCTTCTACGAAGCCGGTCGCAGAAATCAACAGTTTGGCGATGACCAGCACAGTACCGGCTTTCGAGCCGCGTTAACTTCATCCGGTCGACACACTGCTGTTGTATGCGGTGCGCCCTTCACGAGTTCCGGCGGCTCTGTGCAGATGGTCCGCAGTGCCGTCGCAAAAGCATCAAGGGTCTGCAGCGATTCCGTCTCCGTGGGCTCCATCATCAGCGCTTCCTCAACCACCAGCGGGAAGTAAACAGTGGGAGCATGGAAGCCGTAGTCGAGCAGACGTTTGGCGATGTCCATTGTCGTGACACCGGTTTCGCTTTTGATCTTTCGGGCGCTGGCGACAAACTCGTGCATGCACCGATCGCCGTGAGGTACTTCCAGAAAATCCTTGACCTGACTGAGCAGATAGTTGGCGTTCAGCACGGCATTCTCGGACGCTTCTCGCAGGCCCTTGCCCCCAAGCGTACGGATGTAAAAATAACCTCTCAGAAGGATCCCGACGTTCCCAAAAAACGTGCGAACCCGGCCGATCGATTTTTCCGGCGTCGACAGGGAGTACCAGTTTTTCGAGCTGTCATACGTCACAATGGGTGCCGGCAGAAACGGAGCCAGAAAGTCTCGCACTGCAATCGGGCCGGATCCGGGACCGCCAGCACCATGAGGACCGGTAAATGTTTTGTGGACGTTGTAGTGCATCATGTCGCCGCCAAAGTCGCCCGGCCGAGTCTTGCCAAGAATGGCGTTCATGTTTGCACCGTCGATGTAGACGAGTCCGCCCACGCTGTGCAGCATCTCAGCCACTTTTGCGATGTCCCGCTCAAACAGCCCCAGCGTGTTTGGATTCGTCACCATGAACACTGCCGTGCGGTCGTCGAGCTGAGCTTTCAGTTCATCCAGATCGACGAACCCATTCCGCCCACCAGAGAGCTGGACACATTCAAAGCCAGCGAGCGCCGCACTGGCGGGATTGGTTCCGTGTGCACTTGCCGGAAACAGCACGCGAGTTCGATTCTCGCCTTTATCCCTGAAGTACGCAGCGGCCGTCAGCAGCGCAGTGAATTCACCCTGAGCACCCGCAGCAGGATGCAGCGAAATTCCAGGCAGCCCTGAAATCTCTGCCAGCATGTTCTGCATTTCAAACAGAACGCTCAGCAGTCCCTGAATCTGATTTTCCGGCTGATACGGATGACTGGTGGCGGCCTGAGGCAGGCGAGCCAGGCGCTCGTGTCGCTTGGGGTTGTACTTCATCGTACAACTGCCCAGCGGATAAAAGTGAGAATCAACGCTCATGTTCAACGTCGACAAATTCACAAAGTGACGCACCACGTCCGGCTCGGCAATCTCAGGCAGGCACAACGGCGCGTCGGCGAGAAACTTTGCATCCAAAGGGGGCAGGGCAGTGACTTCCGGCACATCGCTGTCCGGAAACACAATCGTGCCTCGCCCCGAGTGTGACATTTCAAAAAGCAACTGTGTCGCCATCTGATTTCGCATCGCAAATTCTCTCTGTAATACTCACAATTTTCAGAGCGGTCTTTTGTGCGCCTTCAAAAATGAGGGCGATGATCGGACCAGATCTGATCTGATGAATTTTTCTGAGCCGCTGAACATCACAATTTTGACAACGAGCCGGAGGTGCTATGACAGCACTTCCGAAAGTGCGGCCGCGAACGATTCAATCTCGCGGCGAGTTCGTTTTTCGGTGAGCGCGACCAGGAAGCAATTCTTCCATCCCTCTGCATTGGTCATCCGGAACCTTGCCAGATCAGGACCGGCGTTGAGCCCTTTGCCTGCAAGGGCATTGAGAATTTCGTCGGCCGGACGAGGCGTCTGCAGCAGGAACTCACGGAAAAACGGCTGTGCAAATTTCAGCGTGACTCCTGGAATTCTCGTCAGCAGATCAACCGCATAACGAGCCTTCTGATGACTAAGTGTTGCCATTTGTTTCAGACCACGTGGCCCAACTGTGGCAAGAAAAACGGTGGTCCGCAGAGCGAGCAAGCCTTGATTTGTGCAGATGTTACTTGTGGCTTTCTCTCTGCGAATATGCTGTTCACGTGCCTGCAGGTTCAGAGCAAAACACTCCTTGCCTTTTCGATCCACCGTTTTCCCAATCAGTCGCCCAGGCATCTTGCGAACGTATTCGTTGCGACATGTGAAGATCCCCAACAGCGGACCTCCGAACTGCAACGGTGTGCCCAGTGGCTGGCCTTCTGCAACGGCAATGTCCACGTTGTAGTCCGCTGGTTTCTTTAACAGTCCTGGACTGACAGCATCAAACGACAGGATGGACAAGGCACCGGCGGCATGCGCGATTTCCGTGAGCGTCGCCACGTCCTCCAGACAGCCAAAGAAGTTTGGCTGCTGAATAACAAGGGCCGTCGTTTCGGAATCGATCGCCGCGCGACATGTCTCCGCAGAAATCACACCGTTTGTGTGAGGCAGCTCAACCAGTTGCGTTCCCAGTCTGGCAAAATACGTTTCCAGCACCTGCCGGTATTCAGGATGCAGAGTCCCCGCGACAGCAACCTTCTGATGGCGACCGTTGATTCGCATCGCCATAAAGACAGCTTCACTGACAGCCGTACCACCCTCATACAAGCTGGCATTGGAAACATCCATGCCCGTCAGCTGACAGATCAGCGTCTGATATTCGTAAAACGCCTGAAGCGTGCCTTGGCTGGCTTCCGCCTGATAGGGCGTGTAAGCCGTGTAAAATTCGCCTCGCGAGGCAATCTCATCGACAACGGCCGGAATAAAATGGTCGTAGACACCACCACCCAGAAAGCAGGTCTTCGAACCAGTATCCCATCGCCCCAGCCGCGACTCCATTTCCTGCTGCAGCGCCAGTTCGGAAACCGGTGAAGGCAGATCAAGTTCTCGTTTCAGTTGCAGTTCAGCGGGAATCTGAGTGAACAGTTCCTCAATGGACTGAATGCCAATGGCGTCGAACATTTTGCGACGCTGTTCGGGCGTATCGAAAAGATAAGGCATGGAAGAGCTGCCAAAAGGACCAGGAAAGAAATGTCAGGAATGGCAGAAGCCCGGCATTTTGAAAATGCCGGGCTTCTGTTGTTTGCATCAGGGATGATTTTAGTGGCCGCCACTTTCACAGTGCTTCTGATAGTCCGCATAAGAGAACAAGTTTTTCAGCTGCGAAGGATCAGACATCCGCAGCTTGACGATCCAGGCTTTTTCAAACGGACTGTCGTTAAGCAGAGTAAGCTGGTCCGGCAGATCGCTGTTCACCGCGATGACTTCACCACTGACCGGAGCGTAAACATCACTCACCGCCTTCACGCTCTCGATCTCACCCATGGACTCACCCGGCTTAAACTTTTTGCCAACCGCCGGTAACGCCAGAAACACAATGTCCGTCAAAAGCTTCACGGCAAAGTCAGAAATCCCGACCGTGACGACATCACCATCAACAGCGACCCATTCATGGGTCTTTGCAAACTGCAGAGAATCGGGTTTCATCAGCGGATCCCTTTACAAAGAACAATAATCCAAGCGACTCAGCGGCAGTCCACAAACCGGACTTTGCGATTCCCACGCTCCCTTTTTTCAGCGGACCCAGTCTGCCAGAACAAATGATCGCGAGACACACTATCTAACTGTCACTTCGGCTGTGCTTATCTTCCGCTTCATCGGCAATGGACAAGAAACGAAACGGAATAACTCTATTGGCCAGGTGGTTGCAGATGTTCGTCGTGAAAGAGCTGCCTGGCAATTTCGCGTTCAAGATCGGCGATTTTCTGCAAGCGACGAGCATGACGTCCTTCTTCAAATGGCGTTTTCAGCCAGATGCGAATGACCTGATCGGCCAGCTGATCGCTCAGCTGATCTGCCGAAAGACAAATCACATTGGCATCGTTGTGCAGACGGCTGTACTCCGCAGTCACACTGTCGTGACATGGGGCAGCTCGCACACCGGTAAACTTGTTTGCCGCGATGCACATGCCGATTCCGGTACCGCAGATCAGGATCCCGCGATCGATGCGACCACTGGAGACCTCACGCGATACCTGAGCCGCGTAATCGGGATAGTCAACACTCTGGACCTCGTGCGGCCCAAAGTCGCGCACTTCACAGTCAAGACTCTGCAGGAGCTGTGTCAGGCGAGTTTTTAGCTGAATGCCCCGATGGTCACTGGCGATGCCAATTTTCATAGCGATTACGAGTCTTTCCTGAACAATTCATCCACCCAGATCCGCAGATTGTCGCTGATCTGAGCGGCACACTTTCGGTATTCTTCCATTGATCCACCAATCGGATCTGAAATGTCGCTGCCATTCCTGGACAGCAGCTGGATCCGGTCGACCAGATCCGGACGCGCGTCGCACAGAACCTGGCGATGCCTTTCCGTCAGAGCCAAAACGACCGTTGAATTCTCCAGCATGTGATCATTCACCTGCTGGCTCAAATGCTGCGACAAATCCAGCCCGAACTCCTGCATGATCTGTACCGATTCACGCGACGCCGGATCATTTTCCCCGGCAGCAATGCCAGCAGAAAAAACATCAATCCGCCGCTCACGCAGTTCCCAGTCGCGACAGGAGAGCTTATCTGTAACCAGTTTGCGAAAAATAGTTTCTGCCATCGGGCTGCGGCACGTATTTCCCGTGCAAACGAACAGCACTCGCAGGACGGCGTTGGTCTCGCGATCACTGCTCACTGGGGCTGTCCTTTGGCAAGAGAAACAAGCATGACAAACCTTCGAATCCAGCCATTCTGCTGCAAAAGAGTTACAGAACCGCCAAATCCACAATTGATTTTAAGCGTCGAGTCAGACGCAGGAACTACGCATCCCGTCAGAGAATTTCGACCTCCGGCGAAAAGCAGAATTCCGGAAGGTCGCATTTTTTAACAATCAGCGCAAATGATGGCGGGATTCGTGGCAAATCTCAAGTTTCCAGACAGGATACCCGCGCAGTTGCTGAGGATTGCTCGACCCTGTCGGATTTTTTTGACCTATTTTACTTCACATGATACTCTCAAGACGTAATCCAACTTGAGGACAGTTGCCGCGACATGGGGTCACACCCGGTTTCGGGAACTGGCTTCTGAGAATTAGTGATGAGGCGCCAAGGTCAATGATTCCGTGATTTTGGCAACCCGTCATTGACGTATTGCTTTTTGACGCGGCATCTGGTTCCATATCGCCCCGCGTCGCCCAGTTTGCCGCCAAAGTGTTCTCGTTAAAGGGATGCTGTTTGCCGTGAAGAACAGAGTTCAAAGCCTTCAGAAAAAGGCCCGTCAGCACCTGCGAAAGCTTGGAGAGTTCCGAGGAATTCGTCGACAGCCATTTGGAACGTATCAAAAATCCGTACGCCGACTTTACGACGGACCGCGCGGGGCTGTGCTGAAATTCAGCAGCATCGTTTCCCTGCACGAGCCTCTGATGGGGAAGCTGTTCCATTCCGGGCGGTTTAATGCAAGCAATTTTGGTCGGATCCTTGATGTGGGCTCCGGTGCTGGTCAGATTATTCGCCACTTGCTGGCGACCAGCCAAAGCGAGACGGAAATTGTCGGTTTTGATCTTTCCTGGGAGATGCTGCGGCGAGCTCGCGGACGCCTGAATTCCGATCGCCCTGTTTTTGTCGCTGCCGATATGCGGGCGCTTCCCTTTCGAGATGCCTCGTTTGACTGCGTCACGTGCGGTTACGTGCTCGAATATCTGCCTGATCCTAAAGATGGCCTGCGTGAGTTCGCTCGCGTGCTCCGTCCCGGTGGAACAATCCTGCTGCTGGCAACGGAAGATTCGTTTTCCGGATTGATGACCAGCCACACATGGAAGTGCCGCACGTTCAATCGCGATGAGCTGAAACTTGCGGCGGAGTCCGTTGGACTTCGCTGGGGTCAGGTGCACTGGTTCACGCGATTGCACGAAATGTTCAAGATGGGCGGAATTCTGGTCGAGCTCGAAAAACCGGCCGTCTGAAACAGCACTGCTCACTTCGGACGCCCCCAGAACCCTTTTTTATCGAGAAGTGTTCCGCTGTGCGCTGCGGTGTCCATTCCGAAACTCCCGCGGCGTCTCACCCGTTTCGCGTTTGAACGTGACGGATAGATATTCCGCATGCGGAAATCCGCAGACGCGAGCGACCTCAGTCAGCGGCAGATCCGTCTCCGAAAGCAGCTGTCGACATCGGTCAATGCGAAGCCGCAGAATCTCAGCATGCTGAGTTCGCCCCACGAGTTTACGAAACCGACTCTCAAAGACCCGCCGAGACATCGGGATCTCCTTCAGTATCTGATTAACTTCATGGCCTCGCACGCCCGCGTTCGAATCAGCCGGATGGCAACCACAATGTCGGGATCATCGCTCGCAAGCACATCCGTCGACTGACGTGTCTGCGCACCAAGCGGAGGAATCAAACAGCCCTCGGGACTGACCGCTTCGCCAGACATCATGCGGTCCAGCAACGACGCCGCTCCAAAGCCCGTCCTCCACGCGTTCCGTCATAAAGTGATTTCCCTTCGGACTCCGCCGCTTTTGCGATCCGGATGCGCAGAGGAGCCAATATGAAGCGACCGGTTAAAAAACTCAATTCTTTTTCGCGTTTTTTATGGCGATTCAGTACCCATGAAGGCACTATCTGCAAAACTGAAGTGACAATCTGACAGACTGCCAGTTCATTAAAAAACAGCGACCTCCGATTTCTCATCCCAATTCCGGGAGCATAACAATGGCGAAACAGTTCAACGTGGCAATGGTCGGGCTCGGCTTTGGTGCTGAGTTCATTTCGATCTATCAGGCTCATCCAAACGCAAACGTCGCAGCAATCTGTCGACGCGATCCCGCCGAACTCAAGAAGTGTGGCGATCAGTTTGGGATCGACAAGCGATACACGACCTACGACGAGGTTCTGGCTGACAAGGATATCGACTACGTTCACATCAACAGCCCAATCAGCGACCATGCCTGGATGTCGCTCAAAGCACTCGATGCGGGCAAGCATGTCATGTGTACCGTGCCCATGGCGACAACGATCGACGAATGTCGCCAGATCGTCGAGAAGGTCAAAAAGACCGGCCTGAAATATATGATGGCCGAAACGGTCGTCTACAGCCGCGAATACTTGTTCATCAAAGAGATGTACAAGAAGGGTGAGCTTGGCAAAATTCAGCACCTTGCTGCGTCGCATCCTCAGGACATGGATGGATGGCCAAGTTACTGGGAAAAGATGATCCCGATGCACTATGCGACTCACGTTGTCAGCCCGTGTCTGGGTCTTGTCGATGGGCTTGCCGAATACGTGAGCTGTTTTGGATCGGGTACCGTTCGTGATGACATCGCTCAGAAGTCGGGCAACAAGTTCGCTCTGGAAACCTGTCATATCAAAATCAAAGACACTGATCTGACGGCACACATCTGGCGCTGTCTTTACGACGTGGCTCGCCAGTATCGTGAAAGCTTCGATGTCTACGGAACGAAGAAGAGTTTCGAGTGGACGCTTGTCGAACACGAGTCCCACGTCATTCACACAGCGAAGAAGCCCGAGCCTGAGATTGCCGAAAAGGTCACCATTCCAGACTTCGCACATCTGCTGCCCGAGCCGATTCGTAAGTTCACAATGCCATCAGAAATTCACGACGCGGATCACTTGTCGTTCCTGCAAGGCGGCGGCCACGGTGGTTCTCACCCACATCTCGTTCACGAGATGCTGAGTGCTCTCGTAGAAGACCGAGATCCTCGCCCAAACGCCGTTACCAGTGCGAACTGGACGTGCGTGGGCATCTGTGCTCACGAATCCGCGTTAAAGGGCGGTGAGATTGTCCGGTTGCCCGAGTTCACTCTGGGTTAATTTGCCATCGTGTGCGTTCCGGCGAGCGGCAGGGCGTCAGCCAAATGCCGCTCGGTTTTTCAAAGTAGACGTCACTCTCCGAGTGACGAAGGCCGCAACACGCGGTCGGTGGCATTCATCATTCGGAGAGTGATGGCTACTAGAATCGCGAATCGTTGTAGCGGAAGCCGCCAAGGCTTTCGGCATACATGGCTTTCATTAGCAATCACCGAAACGCTTGGCGCGTTCCGCTACGAAGTGACTACCATTGGGCGGCCACCCTGCCGCTCGCAGTGCTGGATGGCGCCAGAATCTGGAAGAGTCACTGAAGATGTATGATGAATCTCTGGAGACCAGACCGTGAAAGACTTTAGTCACATCGAAATCGTCAGCGACGAAATGGTGGAGATCCTTCGAAAGAAGACTCCGGCAGAACGTCTGGCAATTGGTGATCGGATGTTTCAACAGGCGAGGCGGATGATGGTGGCTTCAATTAAACAAAACTATCCGGACTGGAGCGAAAACCAGGTCGATCGAGAAATCGTTCGGAGAATGCACGGAGTGGAGTTGCCTTCATGAGCGACATTCCTGAGTTCGCGCATACCAGTCTGCTCAACGTTACCGCAATCGTGCTGAAGGACTTGGGAATTCGATATTTTATTACAGGATCACAAACCACGATTTTGTATGGCGAGCCACGATTCACCAATGACGTGGATGTTGTCGTTGACCTGTCTGCAGAACAGATTCCTCAATTCCTGAAGGCCTTCGAAAGGGATGCGTTTTATCTCAGTGAAACTGTGGTGCGAAGCGGCGTACAGAGGCGGGGAATGTTCAATCTGATCGACGCTGCCAAATCCTCACTACGAGTAAACTCACTACCGCAATTGAGCCTCCCGGACATCGAATCAGCGGAACTGCAAAAGCAAATTTCTCTACAATCCCACGGTGCAAGACTATGATGCAACATCTCTCACCCGCCCCACTGCTCATTCGCTCGCTCGTTGCGTTTGCCGTGCTTGCCACCGTCACATCAGCCAGCGCTGCTGACCTGAAACTGCTCTTCATCGGTGACAACGGCCATCATCGGCCTTCGGAGCGGTTTCACGAACTGGCTCCCGTTTTGGAAGCTCGTGGTATTGAGCTGAAGTACACGGATCGCATGGAAGATCTGACGGCGGAAACGCTCGCGGGCTTCGATGGACTGGTGCTGTATGCCAACATCGACAAGATTGAAGACGCTCAGGCCAAAGCCGTGCTGGACTACGTCGCCCGCGGCAAGGGCTTCATTCCTTTGCACTGCGCGACATTTTGCTGGAGGAACAACGCTGAGATCGTGAAGCTCATGGGCGCGCAATTTCAGCGACATGGCGGGCAAGTGTTTGGGACGCAAATCGCTGAGCCGACTCATCCTATCATGAAAGATTTTAGTGGCTTCTCAAGCTGGGATGAAACTTACATCCATCATTTGCACAATGAAGAAAACCGAACGGTTCTGGAATATCGAGTCGAAGGCGATCAGGCCGAAGGGAACACGAAAGAGCCATGGACCTGGGTAAAAACTCACGGAAAAGGCCGAGTCTTCTACACGGCCTGGGGACATGATCAACGGACGTTTACAAATCCAGGCTTTAGCAATCTCGTCGAAAGAGGCATTCGCTGGGCTTGCGGGAAAGATGCTTCCGTTGTGCCTGCTTTTGCGGATCTCGAAGCCTTCGCCGCTCCGAAGATGACCGAGCTAACGAAGGACGTGAAGCCGTTCGAATACGCCGAAGTCGGCCCAAAGATTCCGAACTACACGCCAGGCCGCCAGTGGGGAGTTCAGGGAGCTCCAAAAACAACGATGCAGCTTCCATTGAGCGTTGAAGAATCGATGAAGCACTATTCAATGCCGACAGGAATGGCTCTGCGCCTGTATGCGGACGAACGCAACTTTTTGGCTAAGCCAATCGCGATGAATTGGGACGAACAAGGCCGTCTGTGGATCTGCGAAACGCTCGACTATCCGAATGAACTCGGCAAGGACCGCGATCGAATCCGCATCTGCGAAGACACAAATGGTGATAACGTTGCCGACAAGTTCACGATCTTCGCCGAAGGCCTGTCCATTCCAACGGCGATCATGATTTATCGAGGCGGTGCGGTCATTCAGAACGCCACTGAAACGATCTACTTAAAAGATACAAACGGTGACGATCAGTCTGACCAGAAGACGGTCCTGATGACAGGCTTCGGAGCCGGCGATACTCACGGAGGCATCAGTAACCTTCGCTACGGTCTGGATAATTGGATCTGGGGAATGCAGGGCTATAACGACAGCGCGCCGGAGTTCGATGGCAAAAAGGGAGATTCGTTCCGACAGGGTTTCTGGAGATTCAAGCTTTCAAATTCCGATCCACCGAAAGTGACGGATGTCGAATTCATTCGCTCGACGAATAACAACACGTGGGGACTTGGTCTTAGCGAAGACGGTCTCGTGTTTGGTTCGACGGCTAACCACAACCCAAGCACGTTCGTGCCGATTCCAAACCGCTACTACGAAAAAGTCCGAGGCTGGGCAGCGCCGGACATTGGCACAATTGCCGATTCGTGGAAATTTAATCCCATCACCGAAAACGTACGACAGGTGGACCAGTTCGGCGGCTACACCGCTGCAGCGGGAAGCGCTCTTTACACGGCGAGGACGTTCCCTCAACAGTGGTGGAACAAGACGGCGTTCGTCTGCGAGCCGACCGGCCATTTGATTGGTACGTTTGTCTTGCGACGAGATGGAGCGGCTTACAAGTCGACGAGTCCGACAAATCTTCTCGCCAGCGACGACGAATGGGCATCTCCGATTATGGCGGAAGTCGGTCCGGACGGAGCTGTTTGGGTCATGGACTGGTACAACTTCATCATCCAGCACAACCCAACGCCGCAGGGCTTCACCACCGGCAAAGGCAATGCCTATGAAAGTGATCTGCGAGACAAGAAGCATGGCCGAATTTACCGCGTACTTCCATCGGCTGATGGCGCGGATGTGATGCACCAATGGAAGAGTCTCGCTGATGCGTCCGTTGCGGAACTTGTCGCGACGCTGAGGCACCCGTCGTTCAACTGGCGTCTGCAGGCTCAGCGATTGCTGGTCGAGAGACAAGCGAAAAACGCAGTACCGCAACTTCTGGCTTTGCTCTCGGATGAATCGGTGGACGAAATCGGTCTCAATGTCGGCGCGATTCATGCGTTGCAGACACTGAAAGGACTCGGGCTTATTGATGAAGGGGTAAATGTCGCTTCAGCCGCGGAGCAGCGACGTACGATAGCCCTGGGATCAAGCACTTTGGTAACCCAAGCAATCAATCTGCCGAAAACAAGCGTGTTCATCACAACCCGCAGCGTCAGCGAGGGATTCGTGGGCACGCCGCCAAAACGTCAAAAACTCGATCCATCACTGACGTTTCGGGTTGGGATAGCTGAAGATTCGCAACTTCAAAGCTCACGCCCAGGGCTATCGTCCGTCGTTCCTCCGGGACTGAACCGCAACGAACAGCGTTTGACTGGCAACGAATACGTGTTGAATTCGGCAACGGCGCAACCGCTTGCAGATTCCAAGGTGCTCGAAGCCGTTGGAGTAGCCCTCAAACACGCATCTCCTGGCGTTCGCCGAAACGCGATTTCAGTCCTTCCTCACAATGAGGCCGGTCTTAAAGTTCTGCTGTCCACGCCGGCAATCTTCTCCGACACTGACGCACAGGTTCTTCTGCAGGCGTTCATCACATTGTCCGATATGCCTGCTTCTGACGACGCGGGAAGCTTGATCTTTGCAGCGGCCACCGATGCCCCAAGCGATCCAGTGATCGTCGACGCGTTGACTATTGCCGCGTCCGTACACTGCACCAAAGGACTAAGCAAGTTCTCCGCAGTCGCCGGAAAGGAGACACCGGCATCATCGGTGCTGATCGTCAGCCGAGTCGCTGAGCATCTCGGCCGAAATCGTCCCGATGCGACGGCATTGGAAGCCATGCTGACCGATCTCGCCAGCGCAGAACCCGCCGTCATCGACGCGGCTCTGCAAGGATTAGTCGGAGGCCTGCCCGCGAAGTTCGATGTGAAGTCAACAAACGGTATGGACAAGGCGTTTGTGAAACTGCTCGAAGAAACATCCGGAGCCGCTCGCAGTAAGGTCGTTCGCATCGCCGGGATCTGCGGTTCGAAGTCGCTCGAGTCGTATTCGAAGGAGATCATTGATTCGCTTCTCGAAGTCGTAACAGACGATGACGCGGATACAGCAGAACGAGTCAACGCGGCGAAGGAAGCGGTCAGCTTCCAGGCCACGAATGCGGATGTACTGGCGGCTGTCCTTGAAGTCATCAATGTTCAAACGGTGCCTGACGTCGGCATTGGTCTTGTCGAAGCCGCTGGGCAAAGCACTGTCGAAAATGCTGGCGAGCTGATCATTGAGCGTTCCGAACAGATGACGCCTCAGATGAAATCCGCAGCAATGCGAGTTCTCCTGTCTCGACCAGCAACGACATCCGCTCTGCTGGCCGCGATTGAATCTGGCAAGCTGGAGATCGGCGACCTGTCGCTCGATCAAAAGCAGGCTCTTCGATCGCATCCCGACAAAGCGATTCGCGCCGAAGCTGAAAAACTCATGGCTGCGGGCGGTGGACTGCCAGACGCGGACCGTGACAAAGTTCTCAAGTCGCTGCTGCCGCTCTGCGAAGAAAAAGGTGACGTCAAGGCGGGGAAGGCAATGTTCGCCAGGCACTGCGCGAAGTGTCACATGCACGGTACCGAAGGCAAGTCGATCGGACCGAACCTCACCGGCATGGCGGTTCATCCGAAGCATGAACTGCTGACTCACATTATCGACCCAAGTCGCAGCGTGGAAGGCAACTTCCGAATCTACATAGTCGCGAAGACTGACGGCATTGTGCTCAACGGAATGATGTCTGGCGAATCCCGCACTGCGATTACGCTGATCGATACCGAAGGAAAAGAGAACCAGATCGCTCGCGAGGACATCGACGAACTCATTCGGTCTCGCAAGTCCGTGATGCCGGAAGGTTTCGAAAAGCAGATGTCAGCGGCAGAGATCACCAGCCTGCTGGAGTTCCTCACGGACAAGGGCAAGTACATGCCCGACTCACTGGACCGATACGCCACTGCCATCAGCACAAAGGGACTGTTCAGCGATGGCGATGACGGGCCAGACCGCATGGTGTTCAGCGACTGGACTCCAAAGATCTTCAAGGACGTACCATTCATCCTGACAGACCCACGTGGCACGACCGTTCGCAACATCATTCTGCTGTACGGGCCGAATGCTCCGTTGCCGGCGTCGATGCCAAAAACGGTGACTCTACCTTGCAACAGCGAAGCAAAGGCGATTCACATTCTTGGCGGCGTCGGCGGCTGGAACTTCCCGTATGATGTTGCGAAGACCGTGTCGATGATCGTTCGCCTCCACTACAAAGGCGGCGAGACCGAAGACATCGAACTGTTGAACGGCGTTCACGTCGCCGACTATATTCGCAAAGTTGACGTGCCGGGTTCTGAATTCGCCTACATGCTCGGCGGCCAGCAGGTTCGGCGAGTCACTCTGAACCCGAAGAAGCCCGACGCCGTTATCGAGACTATTGAACTCCTCAAAGGCTCCGACCGATCGGCTCCGATCGTGATGGCAGTGACTATCGAGCGTCAATAATAGAGGAATCACTTGGGATCAGGCACAGGACAGCAGTTCGACAATACGTCGAACCCAGTTTTCTACACGGCATTACTCCAATGAATGCCATGCGGGCACCTGTCGGTGAAAGAAGTGCTGCGATTGTCAGATTGGAGGTGATTCTACGGCCCTCAAAAGCAATAACCTGTGTCATTTCGGTTGTCAGGCTCATCAAATTCAGTAGACTCCCATTTCTCAAAGTGATTTTCCTCTGAGAGCACAAGATGGCCGTCAAAGCCAGTCGCACCCGTAGCTCAATTGGATAGAGCGTCGGTCTTCGGAACCGAAGGTTGGAGGTTCGAGCCCTCCCGGGTGCATTTGAAAAAAGCCAGTGTTTTACCGTCTCAAACGGTTCCACTGGCTTTTTTTGTTTCTTCAGTGTGCCCACAAAATGTGCCCACCAGCTTTTCGTCAGGCTTTCTTTCGTTCCATCATCGCATCGAGTTTGCTTGAGGCTTCAGCTTGAGCCCCCTGCATCAAATGAGCGTACAGGTTCGCTGTCGTCTCGTACTTCGCATGTCCCAGCCGTGCTTGAATCACCTTCATGTCAGCTCCCGAGTACAGCAAGAGGCTCGCTTGAGTGTGCCGCAAATCGTGAAACGTGAAACTCTCAGGGATGCCAGCCGCTTCACGAATTGGATGCCAGACATTCCGGTCGAAGTTTGAGCCCCAAAAGAAATTCCCGTTTGTGCTTGGGAATACCAACGGCACCGCTTCGGGTTCAAAGCCTTCGTCTTGAGCTTTCTTCAGACGACTTTC
>JBDNHX010000242.1:0-3255 GCA_041688565.1 Planctomycetaceae bacterium | reverse complement strand
TCGCCATCTTCAAAATATCCCGAGGCGTCGGGACCCCGATGGATCATTTGATCGGTCAAGGCTCGCAATTGCCCGGAGTCGACGGGCCTGCGTTCCCGATTCCATATTCCCGCTATCCCGCACATTGCTGATCCATTTCTCCAGAAAGTGCGTGGATGCGAGAAAGCTCTTCCTGACTGGCCAAGCCTGTATGCAATGGCCACTCTTCCCCGTGTTTCATAATCTCCGGAATACCGAACAGACGACGTTTGGCCTTATAAAAATTGTCCGAACAGGTCGCTGGCAGCCACGAAAACCGTGTGGCCAGACTGTTGCCCTCATCCAGCCGTCGCACAGGTTCCACGGGAACGGGCCGGTCCGGAAATGTCAGTGACTTCTGCAGTGCCGATTCCCATTCGTCAACACATCGGTCCCAGGAAAAATTCCGCGTGACAAATTCATGAGCCTGTCGGGAAATCCTGTGCAAAAGAGACCGGTTCTTCGCGAGCTTTACGATCTGACCGGCACACTCTGTCACGTCGCCGATATTGAACAGGCAGGCCGTCTGGTCATGGAGCAAAAAACCCTCTGCCCCCGAACCAATGAACCGCGATGAAACGGGAACAATTCCATGAGCCATCGCTTCAATCAGCGACAGCCCGAAAGCTTCAGACTGGGAGAACATCACCAGAACGTCCCAGGTCGGATAGTAGTCGCGATGCAGGCGTTCTGATTCAATGAACCCATGAAAAGTTACCGACTCTGATGTGATGGCCTGCTTCAGGGACATCTCGCAAGGCCCACTGCCCACAATGTCCAGATGAAAAGGAAGCCCGGACAACTCAAGAGCACGAACCAGGCCGACAAGATCGAGAACTCGCTTGTCTTCGTTTGTCAGTCGGCCCACATAGGCGATCCGCAGGCGACTCTCGGGTGGCGACGCCGTTCGCAGTGCCCCTCGCTCAATCCCATTCGGCGCATGAAAGACGCGTTCCTTCGGCATTCCGCCCCATTCCAGCAGTCGACAGGTTAACGCTCCAGGATTGATCGAAAGATCGGCAAACGGCTGGAATAACTTTGCATCGGCAATCTGCTGCGGCAGGTTGCCATGAACAGACAGCACGTACCGAACTTTGAGCCCCCCTGCCCGCTTGATTTCACAAATGGCGTCATGTGCATCAATCACAGTAAGTGGCACATAGAAAGCGGGACGCAGTCGCTTGATCAACCGCGACACTTCCCGCACACGAGCTGCCATGGTCAGCACAGAACCATCGACGATGACAGTCTGCAGATCCGGATGCGCTTTCCGATACCCCACGGAGTCATTGGTTGACGGACCATGAACCAGCGCTACTACCGGATCCCATCCACGCCTTTGTAGACCGTCACAAAGCTGATCCAGCCATGTCTGAAGTCCGCCGATCGGACTGCACGTGGGACATACGAACAGAAGACGTCGATTGGTCACTGACATCCTCAAAAAGATGACTGCTTCGGACTGGCTAATTCGGCCACGTACGAACGTGCTCGGATCAAAGGATTGCGGCCGGCCAGGAACCAACGTTCCACAGCAACAAAAAATCCAAATCCCACCATGAGACAGACTGTCGGATAGATCAGCATCCGCAGAGCCCAGTCGGTCACGGAATGGGACAATGGCAGATACTCCTCGAGCAAAAACAGGAGAGGCACATGGGTCAGGTAGATGGAATAAGAGATCTTTCCCATCCAGGCAAATACCCGGCTCACAGGGTTCTGCAGAATGAGGGTCTGCGAATTCTGAACACACCAGTTCATCAGGCAGAAAAAGCCAACAGCAGTCATCAGTTCACCAGAAATGCCGACCTGAACCAGGTGACGCGACCATACCTGCATGACGGGATGCACCGCCAGACCTGTCTTTGTCAGGAAACTGAAGACCATACCATTCGCCAGGCAGCCCACGATGATGGTCCCAAGGGCAACGCGAATGGACGAGCACCAGGCTGGTAACCGACTGTTTCCGAAATAAGCGTCTACGGCGAGGGCACCCAGACTCCAGTGCATCCAGTAGCTGAAAGGCCACATGCCCCACATACCGAGACCACCAATGGATTCCACCGACGCCATGGCTGACGAACTGATCCAAAACCGCCAGCTGATCGTCGTAACCGCGGCAACAAGGGCTGCAAAGATGGCGTTTCGCTTTCGGATCAGAAAAAACAACGGGAAGTAAAGCAGATACAACTGCTCCGCCATGCCCAATGACCAGAACGCACCATTTCCAAGACCCACGGGATACTTTGCGGTCAGGTTATGGACAAGGAAAAGATGGGTCAGCAGGTCGGGGATAAGCGACTGAAACAGATCATTGCTTCGATCATGCAGCCAAAACGCACAGCTCAGACTCAGCACGATGGCCGCAAGGTACGGAGGATAAAGCCGCCAGAAACGCTTCTTCCAGAATTCGACCCAGTTGAGCCGGGTGCTCTGATCCGCTCCCGATTTGGCTTTCTTTATTGCCGCTCGCCGGTGAATACAGAACCCCGAGATCAGCACAAAAAGAGGTACTCCCAAATAGCCCAGGTCCATGGCCAGCGCAGGAAAGAACCATGGATTTTCGCGAAAGCCACCATGGGCATAGTGCGGCGTATGATTCAGGACAACTGCAAGGACAGCAAGTCCACGCAGCACGTCAATGCCCATCAGTCGTTCGGCAGCCAGTTGTTCCGGGGTGCTCAATGAAGCTGATTGTGACGAAACACTTGACATAATTCTTTCAGCGTGGGTCTTGGGCAGGACCCGTCCCATTGCAGTTCTTAACCACTGATCACACAGAGGACACGGATCTTTTCTATCCAATGCGATTCATCCGTGAACTCAGTGGTATCCGTGGTCAAAATCACCCAAAGACAAATCAGTCAAATCGCAATTCTTAACCACTGATCACACAGAGGACACGGATCGCTTCTATCCAATGCGATTCATCCGTGAACTCAGTGGTATCCGTGGTCAAAATCACTGCACTGCTCATAAGTCAAATCGCAGTTTTTAACCACTGATCACACAGAAGACACGGATCGCTTCTGTCCAATGAGATTCATCAGTGAATTCCGTGATATCCGTGGTCAAATAAGGTCTTGTTCGCGTCACCGGACAATGCGTTTCCACATCATGTTCTTGTTCTGAAAGTTGATGAGGCGCGCCAGTCGCAAGTTCGTGATATTCAGATATCCAAGCATCTGAGCAACGTGCGTATCAGAAAAGGCCGTCACGACCGTAGGATCTACAATG
>JBDNHX010000033.1:0-13639 GCA_041688565.1 Planctomycetaceae bacterium | reverse complement strand
TTCCCCCCCCCCCCCCCCCCTCTCATTCGAAGTGAACTCTCGGCTTTGTCGTCCTGCTTCCAATGGTCTGATCAATTTGGCTCATATTTCTGGCTCCGATCAGGACTGAGGTGATCCCGGGTTGATTAAGAACCCAGGATAACGCTAACTGAACGTGCGACTTTCCGGTGGCCTGAGATTCTGCAGCCAGATTTTCCAGCACCTGATAACCGTGTTCTGTGAAATAGATATTCTGGTGCCCAGGGATCACGTCGAATCTTGTGCCGGATGGAATCGTCGCACCCTGGCGATATTTTCCCGTCAGGAATCCTGCGGCGAGCGGGCTATAGCTGATCACCCCGATATTCTCAGCAGCACACAGCGGCAGTAAATCTGCTTCGATATCGCGCTGGACAAGATTGTATGGTGGCTGTACGGAGACCATACGGCTGAACCCTGCGGTGTTGCTCAACACAAGAGCAGCCTTCAGCTGCGAAGCAGCATAGTTGCTGCAGCCGATATGTCGCACTTTGCCCTGCTGTACCAGCGTTGTCAGGGCTTCGAGACTTTCTTCCAGCGGAGTGGATTCATCCCAAACATGAGTCTGCAATAGATCGATGCGGTCCGTTTGCAGGCGTTTCAAACTCGCCTCGGCGGACGCCACAATGCGATGTCGCGTCAGCAGACCACTGATCTTTGTTGCGAGCACAACTTTGTCACGCGATTGTCGAGTTTTCATCCATTCTCCGACGACTCGTTCAGATGCCCCCTGTGCATAAGCTTCGGCCGTGTCGAACAGTGTGATTCCCTGTTCGAGCGCATGATCCATGATCAGCAGTGATGATTGCGGATCCACTTCACGTCCGAAAGTAACGCACCCCATCCCAATGGAGCTGACAGAAAGATCAGATTGGCCGAGGCTTCTATATTCCATGGCTTTTATTCTACGCACGGTTTGACTTGAGGTCGGTTGATGGCGGGAGACCTTTAGAGGATAGCCTCAATCATGGCCGCGCACAGATTAATCTCAAACGGCAACCGGTATGGCACCTGTTTGCACGTGCTTACCGGTTTCTGCAGCTTCATAGATTCCAAACACCGTTCGTAACGCGTTCAAAGACTCCTGTGTCGTGATGGGCGGCGCCGTGTTGTGGGAAATAGCGGTGACGACCTGAGCGACGAATGGAGAATAACCGCGAGGTTCAGTTGGACTTTCTAAGATCTGCAGCTGTTTCGCCTTTGGTCCGGTGTTTTCATACCACGTCATCTTCACTGTCCCGGTTGAATCGAGATTCATCCAACCCTTTGAGCCCCAGATCCGAATCTGAGTGTGATAGCCAGTATCCAGATAATATCCGGAGTTCAATGTGCCCAGCATCCCGTTGCTGAAGTGCAATGTCGCAACTGCAGAATCTTCCACTGAGATGGGTTGCCCGCCCACGTTGGCAATTGCACCTGAGGCCCTGATAATTGCAGTGTCGGTGAGAAACATGGTAAGATCGAGCCAATGAATGCCGAGCCAGATCAGGTGCCCGCCACCGGCTCGTGTTTTATCGGCGTACCAGGTGCCACGATAATCGGGATTCGTGAGACGCGTCTGATCGGCGACGATGTGCATGTCGATGCTGTAAACTTTGCCGATGCATCCTTGCTGAATCATCTTCCGCGCGACGAGAGACTCAGGATTCGCGCGATTCGCAAATGCCAACATCAGGTGCAGATGTTTTGATTCCGCGAGTGTCGCAAGTTTTTCAAACTGCTGCAGAGTGACACAGCCGGGCTTCTCCGCGAACACATGGGAGCCGGATTCCAATGCGGCTTCAATCACCGGCGGTGCAAGCCCGGCCTCCATCGTCACCATGCACAATTCGGGCGATTCCTTTTCCAGCAACTCTGCGTATTTGGTGTAACTGCGACTCAGCTTTTCGCCGAGCAACTTCCCGGCTTCGTCCGCCCATTGGTTATCCGCATCTGCGATCACAACTTCGTCGCAGTCTTTCGATTCAGCCAGCGCCGAGAAATACGCACTCAAATGAGCGCCACCGGCGTGCGTGAGAACGGCAACTTTCATCCTTTTGGTACTCCATGGAAAGTTTGGAATTCACCTCAAGTAACTCAACGCCTGTGACCGTGAAGTCAGAGTTGAAATGAATGATGAGCGTTGCCGAAATTGTACTGCCCAGGGGACTTGATAACCTGCGGGCCACCGGCGAAAACCAATGATCCAGACTTTGAGCACGGGACCAATGTGGATCGGCTCGAATCAAAGTTCTATCACGATTCCCATGCTGTTTGGCCAGAATTCGTTAAGTTGACTCGGTGAGCCAGGAATTCTGAAACTCTTTCCTCGACAACAGTTTCCAGCAGCAGCCAGAATGTTCAAAGGTCAAATCCAGCTTACTTACCCGACAGGATGTTGAGCAGGAGGCAATCGCATGTTGCCAAAGATCAGGAACGGCATGGGGCAATGTCTGGCAGCATTGGAGCATGTCCAGTGTCAACAACTCTACAAAACGCTGTTGCGTTGTACGCGCGAGCTCGGAATCTTTCACGCGGCTCTCGCGATGAGTACGCAGCTACGATGAAAACTGGATCACATGGGGCCACCGCATTCCGATTGAGCAACTTTCACGAAAGGATATCAGAGAATTTCTCGACTGGGTTCATGAGCAAGCCGTCGCAGAAAAGGGGTCGAATCCCGGACGGACGGTAAACAAGGCCAGTGAAAATTTGCGTGCATTCTTATCGTAGGCCTGGTAGCAGGATTTGCTTGAAACACTTCCCCGCTTTCCTCCGCCGAGGGAGCAGCGAGACGTGGCTGGCCGTCACTACCTGAACAAATCAGAGATCCATGCCCTTTACTTCGCAACGTATCAGTTGAAACGACCCAGAAGCTGGACCGATAATTTTCCCATTGGACGATATTGGCGAAGTGCTTTAGCTCTGTTCTTCAACTACGGACTGGACACAGGGACGATCTGGAAATCAAAACCAGTTCACGAGCCCATACTCTGGCGACACATCACATGGGATCGGCACGCCCCTGATGGTCGTCAGAAGGACTCATGCCGATGGGGATGGATTTACTTTCGCAGAGTCAAGACTGGCAAGTCTTTCTATCGTCCGATGAACCGGGTCGTTCATCAACACCTTCGCAATATCATGCCGCAATCCCCGGAACCCAATGATCCGGTATTTCGTGGGGGCAGCTCCCGCCCCAATGCAACGTTTGTTTTGCTTTGTCAGCTGGCTGGTATCCGACCCAAGCTGGACATTGAGACTGGTCAGCAGGTCCCATGGCATTTGAGGGATCTCCGCAAGACCTGTGCGACCTACTATGACGAACACATTCCTGAATCTTCGATCGAGATCCTCGGCCATGCGGTCGGCGGAATCACGTATCGTCACTACGCTCATCGCGATCCCCTCGCATTTCGAGCCATCATGACCATCCCGCAACCCTCGGCGTTTCTCGCTTTTGTCAAAGGCCACGATGGGGAATGTCCGTGCTGCAGAAGACCATTCAAGACCGCAGACTGAAATCTAAAGTGGCCCTGGACTTCAACCCGTCTCAAAGTACGAGTTTGCTGCGTCCGGCGTGTCGGACCGGAGCAGGGAATTGAGCTCATATTCGCAACATCGGTTGCAAGCGACGTAACAGCGAATCAATTTGCGGTTACTGGTTCGGGGGCCGCGGCGATCGAAGCCGAGCAAGCGATAACATGATTCGGCGGAGGCATTCGAGCCCTGCGGCTTGCGAGACCCGCAGGGTGCGATCTGCTGAGCGCGCTGTGAGGGCAATGAAATCACGAGGCTTGTTCAAGGCTTAGGATACTGACGGCGGGAGATGTTGCTAAAACTATCCTAAAAGTCGCATCCCAGGTTTGACTCAGAAGAATGGACGCAGAGTCAAGATCTGCTGGGCTCCCGCGTGAGACCAGCGCATGCCGGACAGCTTCAGGCGTTCAGTCACGATCTGCTTTCACGCCGATTCCACAATGCCGCTGCCGATTGGGCTGCCATGGCTGCGGTATTCGGAATAGTTCTTAAATCTTCGATAACGATGCAGGTAACGTTTCGCCGTCTGCACATTCTTCCAATACGCCGTTTCGATTTTCCCGGTATCACTGACGTACACAATGCGGCTCAGTTTTGAGCCGCGACTGCGAATGATCTACGTCAGCAACGACGTGAAGTTCCGGCTGAGTGTTTCTTGATTGTCTTCCGGAGCACAGGCCAGATAAATCGTCCCCAGTCGCTGGCCATCGCAGTAAACACTCAGAGTCGCAACGGACGCCATTTCGAAGTTTCCAAACGGTGCGATTCCCAGGCTAACTCCGTCGCGACTGACCGCGAGTGTTACATTTTTACTGTGCTTTACTGCGTCATCAATCCATTCTTTCAGTTGCTTCACCTGACACGCTTCACGTTGCGGCTCCATGATCTCCGCCAGGTAATAGCTCAGATTCCGAAGTTTTTCAGGGCCAATCCTGGCTCCCGTCCGTTCGGCAATGACTTCGATGCAGCGACTCTGCGACGATCCCGCTGCAGCGATCTGACGGCCCACAAGATCCTGAACGCAGGGAGTGGCACCGAATTCAATCCCCGGAATCTTCTCCAGTGGCGAGATTGTGCGACCGCGGCTTCCCTGACGCCAGGTGGCTGTGAAAAGCATGATGTTCCCGAATCGCGTGAGCGCTCTGGCGTGGCGTGTCTTGAGATTAAGTCGCCGATACTTCTTCTCGAGATATTCCACATCCCTGGGCATCGCGTCCACTTTCGATGGTTCCAGGGAATTGAAACACCATTCGACAAACGACCGTGCCTGTTCACGCACGATCATTTTCACGCTATGCTCCAAATGATCAGCATGGTCAGGCTCCATGCCAAGCTTCAGCACTGTGGTCGTTTCGATGGGTTAACGCCGCAGTTCCACGAATCGTTTCAAAAGCCAGACGTTGACAATTTCCTTCGCAATTGCACAAACCAACACTTCTACTGTACCTTGAGCGTCCATGAGAGGAGCTTCTTTGTGACCTGCTAGTGTGAGACCAAATATTCTGAGGCAGGACAACTCTTTATAGGTAGACCTTTTTCTCCCAATGGCACAGAGTATTATGCAGATCGCACCCCGAGCTGATGCTTCGCCGACACAACTGTGCTGAAAGCAACAGTTACGCGTGTGAGATATTCAATGTCCATGAATCTGTCTGAACAATTCAGAAACCTTTGGGAACAAGGCAAATTGGTGCCTGATGTCTTCGGTTTTCTTGCCGAAGTCAGGCCGGCAGATGAAGAGCAGATTCTTTCCATATTGCTGGTCGATCAGCAACAACGCTGGCGGACGAATTCGATTCTGAGTGTTGAAGAATATCTAGAGCGACTTCCTTCGATCGAACTCAATCCTGAAATCAAGCTGCAACTTGCCGTTAATGAGTTCTTCCTGTGTCAAAAATCTGATCGTTGGCCAAGTGTTCAGGAATTCCTGACACGGTTTTCGGATATCAGCAAAGAACTCAAACTCAAGCTGCTGGATTCGGCCACCGTCACTCGAGGCACTGAAGCTGGTGAATATGACGAATCAATGTCTTTCACGGTGACGGAACCATCAATTAATCTGGATATTGGTCGATATCGTGCTTTGCGAGTTCTTGGGGAAGGAGCATTTGGCCGCGTCTATCTGGGTTTTGACGACGAACTCCGAAGACCGGTTGCGATCAAGGTGCCAAATCAGGAAAGGCTCACGGAAAAGAGTGACGCCGATGCGTTTCTGGAAGAAGCAAGAACTGTCGCAAGTCTGGATCATCCGAACATCGTTCCTGTCTACGACGTCGGTCGAACCGATGACGGCCAGATTTACATCGTCTCCAGGTTTATTGAAGGACCAACGCTGCTTGAAAAGCTCCGGGACAACAAGTCAGGCTTCGCAGAAACAGCCCTGTTGCTGGGCAGAATCGCAGATGCTTTGCATTACGCGCATCAGAATCGAATCATCCATCGTGACGTCAAGCCCGGCAACATCCTGATCGAGGAACGGACCGGCATTCCGTACATCGCTGATTTCGGACTGGCTCTGCGCGAGCGTGAGATTTCATCTGACGGACAAATTGTCGGAACACCGGCCTATATGAGTCCCGAACAAGCGCGGGGAGAAGGGCATCGACTCGATGGACGCAGCGACGTTTTTGCCCTTGGTGCTGTTCTGTACCTCATGCTCACCGGACGCAAAGCCTTTCAGGGAAGCACGGTGAACGAAACGCTGCACTGTGTGATTTCGATCGAGCCGGAAGCACCGAGACAAATTGACGAAACGATTCCACCGGAACTTGATCGAATCTGCCGAAAAGCGATGGCAAAACGAGTGACTGATCGTCATGCATCGGGCCGGGAACTGGCAAGCGACCTGCTCAGTTGGGACTCGGAAGTCGCCGTGGAGTTGCAGGGGCAACAATTGGTTCCGCGAGGACTGCGTTCATTTGAAGCTTCAGATGCGAATGCATTCGTTGATCTGCTTCCGGGGTCAAGAAATCGTGATGGGCTCCCGGAAAGTATCCAGTTCTGGAAAACACGTCTCGAAGAGCGAGATGGAGAAAAGACCTTCGCTGTGGGTCTATTATACGGACCATCAGGGTGCGGAAAGTCGTCGCTGGTCAAAGCCGGACTCATGCCACGACTGTCAAATCAGGTCCATATTGTTTACCTGGAAGCAACTCCGGTTGAAACAGAATCAAGAATACTGAAAGGACTGCGAAAGTGTCGGCCTGAAATACCTGTGGATGCAAGTCTGGTGCAGGCCATGCAGATGTTGAGACACCAGTCAGGCTCGAAAACTGTCCTCATCATTGATCAGTTTGAACAATGGCTGCATTCCAATCCGCAGGATCCGGAAACATCGCTGGTGGCAGCGTTGCGTCAGTGTGACGGAGCAGCGTTGCAGGCGATTGTCATGGTCCGTGATGACTTTGCCATGGCAGCAGCGCGATTTATGGATGCCGTCGATATCCCAATTTTGCAAGGACACAACTTCTCAACGGTAGATCTTTTTCCTGAGCAGCATGCTGCCAAAGTACTGGCAAGTTTCGGACAGGCTTTTGGACAACTTCCGGCCAAAATTGATGAATTCACTACCGAACAAAATGAATTCCTCACGGCTGTAGTCCGTGGACTGGCAACAGAAGGAAAAGTTGTTCCCGTCCAGCTGGCATTATGTGCGGAAATGATCAAAGCCAGAAAGTGGGAACATGCGACTTTGAATCATGTGGGTGGCACCGCAGGAATCGGAGTCAGTTTTCTCGAAGAGACTTTCGGAGGCCGAAGTGCGAATCCCAAGCACTTGCAGCATCAACATGCCGCCAGAGAAATTCTCAAGGCCCTGCTGCCTCACGTGGGCAGTGATATCAAAGGCCACATGCGTTTGCAGGGTGAACTTCAGCAGATTTCCGGATATGAACATGACTCGCGAAAGTTCAACGAGCTGTTGAGAATCCTGGATGGCGAATTGCGACTGATCACGCCGACAGATCCGGAAGGTTTCCGCTCCGATTCCAGGAGCAATGCGATCTACAAGCACTACCAACTGACGCACGATTATCTGGTGACATCGTTGCGAGTATGGCTCACGCAAAAACAGGCGGAAACAAAGCGCGGACGAATGGAACTGCGGTTAGAGGAAAGAACATTGCTTTGGACAGACCGGCAGGAAAAGAAGCAGCTTCCCTCGTTCATTGAATGGCAGGGAATCCTTCGCCATACACTTCGTTCGTCATGGTCTGCCGCAAGTATCGCGATGATGGCTGCAGCGACGCGACTGCATCTCACCCGAATGATCGTGGCTGCGACGTTAGTTATGGCGATTCTGGTAGCGGGCTTCTACATTCGACATACTCTCAACCTGCGCACGCGATCTCGTGAAATCGCAAATCATCTCGACAGTCTGTGGAATGCGAGAATTGAACTGGTACCTGGAATTCTGGCGACACTTGAACCCGACCGGAAACAGTGGATACCGGATGCTCGCAGGGTTGCCAGTGATTCGGCCACACCGAAAACGGCGAGACTCCGTGTATTACTGGCATTGACGCCAACCGAAGACAGTGACCTGGCGGAATTGATTGATCACATGCTGATCTGCGCCCCCGATGAACAGGCAGTCCTGCGAACTCTCCTGAAAACTCAGGGGGCACGGATTGCATCTGATGTGTGGAGAAGAATTGAGACTTCTTCACTCGATTCCAGTCAGACAATACGAGCCGCAGCATTGCTGGCCGAGTTTTCCGCAGATGACAATCACTGGAATTCTTTCAGCGACTTCGTCGTTGAAGCGTTGGTTCGAAGCGATCCGTTTTCCGTCAATCTGTGGGTCGATGCACTGAAGGAATCCCGGTTTTATTTGTTGCCGCACCTGAAGAAACACTGCCTCAATCAGGAAGGCCCTGAGAATCTTCGCATCGTCTCTGCGGGGCTGATTGTACAGTTCAGCAAATTGGACAAATCGTTTCCCGAAACAACAGATCTACTGGAACTATCACTCGCCGCCGACCCCGCGGTACGACGTTCGATGGTGAGCCTGGCAACCATTCATCGTGACGTACTTCTGTCTTTGCTGCTCCAGGAAATTGGTGTCGAATTGAATCCTCCTGGAAGTTCAGAAACGTCTTCCCGCGCTCACCGAAAAGCGGCCGCCATCGAACTCGCGCAGCAACTTGGCAACGACGATTCCTATTGGGTGAATATGAATGCTGATCGTGATCCTCGCATCCGCTCACTGCTTATCAATGATTTTGCCCGTGTCAACCTGAACTGGAAGCAGATTCAAAACAGGCTGCATACTCAGCCTGCCAGAATTCGTCAGGCCATCGTACTGGGACTACCGCTTCGACTCTATGCGTTCAGTCCCGCTGAAGTTGAAGAAGCGAAAGCGTTTCTTCTCAATCTGTATTCCGTCGATCCGGATGCGGGAGTTCATTCTTCGATCGATCTGACGTTGCGTATTCTGGGAGCCGAAGAATCTGTTTTGAAAGCTCGCAAGCAACTTGCCGAGCAACGTGCAAAGGTTGGTAACTGGAACGTGCTGTCGAACGGCCTCTGCATGGTCAGGATCGAAAGGCCGGGGTTTATCGTCCTTGGACCCAGACCTGACGGCAAAAACGCATCGCCGGACGCTGTTCCAGGGCGACATGCGGTCATCGACTATTCTTTTGAGATCAGCACGACGGAAATTACGGTACAACAATTCCAGGAGTTCAACGCGGAAGTGAATCCAGCCTTCGCAGTCACGTCCTCTCCAGAGTGCGCGATGAACAATCTGGATGTGTTTCAGATGATGAGATTTTGCCGATGGCTGAGTGAGCGGCAGCCAGACTTCAACGCGGAGCGGTGCGTTTATCCGCCGGTTGATGCCCTCGGTCCCGGACTGCTGCTGGCAGAAGACTATCAGACCTGGGAAGGTTTTCGTCTTCCGACGGAAGATGAATGGGAATATGCAATCCGCGCTGGTTCCGAAACAATACGTTTTTTTGGAGACACAGAGGAACACATGAATCAACACGGCTGGTGGGTCATGAATTCATCAGAACATATCTGGCCGGCGGGATTGAAGCGGCCCAATCCGTTCGGACTTTTTGATGTCTACGGAAACGTTGAAGAATGCTGCCATTTCGTCGGGCGTCCTTTTGATTCAAAAAATATGCAACTCGCGGGGGCGAATACCGTTCGACTCAGCGATTTCTGGGATCCGCCAACAGTGAACAGTTGGCGACATCGTCTGTTCTCAGCACGACCGGATTCAGAGTCGTACGAATTCGAAAATGACACGATTGAAATCCTCTTCATAAGTCAGAACAATGAGTTCACAACAAAGGGGGGAAATGTATATGCACGTTATTACACAGACGGTTGTCAGCTCGTCTTCAATCACCGTGGCTGCCGCACTGGTGTTGATGTTGCGGGAAATGCAGCAAATCCGATTGCAATTGAAGAGTCAGCGCTTACGACAACTTCAACCCGGTGAATACCGTACAAGTTTGCCCGTTTCAAGCAAGCTGCATGCCGCAGCAAGTAGTGGATTTGCGATTTACGTTTATCGCAATGGAGTCTGGCACCTCGAAGCGGATCTCAGCGCGCCGGGATGTGAAGCGGTTCAGCCCACATTGAAAGGAAGTTTCGAAGGGCATGTTATCAAGAAAGAATCCTCCGGCAGAAAGTAGAGCGATGATTCGCACGCCGGAAACCTGCATCGATCGCGAGACAACAATCGACCCGTCGATCGCGGTGTGTCATTTATTGGCTCGCTTTACCGGAATCAGTGATCCTGCCGTTTGTACTGTTCGTCGCGACGCCTGTGACGCCTGTTGTGCGAGTCTGAGAAGTCCCGATCAGATGAATCCGGTGATCGCCTCGCTGATGTTTAATGTCGCAACTGGAATCGCACGCAATGGCGGGCATTCAGACTGCAGCGCCGAACGTGCCAGATCACTCTTGGCGCTGGCGACCGATCAGTTGAGTGTTCTGGTGAAAGAACAACCGGAGCAGAGTTTTCCGCCGTCGTTTCGCTGCTCGCTCGAATCAAAGTCTGCTGACGAAAACGCAACGACTACTCACGCAGGTCGAACACAGCAATTTCAGTGGGCAACAGCAATGCTCACCGCGCCGCGTCGTGATCCGAGGATCGAATCGACAATCGAGAGCCTCATTCATGCGGGGTTTGAAAATATCCACATCTTTGCAGAACCCGGTGCATGGATTCCTGAGAAAGGTCAATCACTCAGAATCACGCATCGACCCCGAAGATTCGGCAATTTTCTGAATTTCTATTCGTGCCTCTGCACGCTTCTCGAAGAATCTCCCAACGCCGACGCATACGCTGTTTTTCAGGACGACATTCAACTGGCCGCTGGTCTTCGCAGTTGGTGTGAAGAACAACTGTGGCCACTGGACACCGGCATCGTCTCATTGTTCACGCCGCGCCTGCATTCCGAACGGACAAAGGGCTGGCACCTGAAAACGCCGGGATTTCAAAGAGTTTGCGGCGCTCAGGCTCTGATCTTTCGCCGCGACCGATTGCAGGAGTTTTTGTCTGACGCTCAGGTCATTAACAGTATCCGGTTGCGAGAACGAGCGGACGATGCCGTGTTGGGCGGCTGGATTGCGCGCGAAGGACTTCGCATCGCGTATCACACGCCGTCGCTCGTGCAGCATGTCGGCGCAGTTTCAGCGATGTTTCCAGGCCATCCAGACCAAAGGAATCTCGCCAATTTTGTTGATTCTGTTTCAGCCGTCGAAACCTGGACGCCGCCTCAGATGCAAACAGGGCGTTTGGGAATCGTTGGCTGGAATACACCGACTGGACTTGGCAGCATCAATCGCGACCTGGCTCGCCATCTGATGTCTGATCGATGGCTTGCACCGCCGCATCCGACTCTTGGCGGCTCTGATGAAGAATCAATTCACAATGTAAAGGTCACAACCTCTCTCCCAACTCGCGCTGAGCAGGATCAGTGGTTTTCTGAAATCGACTGGCTGATTTTTGCAGAGCGGCCGTATGTCGGATTTGTTCCTGAAATAGCGGCCCATGCAGGCAACGGAATCGCCTGCATTCCGATGTGGGAGTGGATTCGTCCGGATCTGCGCTGGTTGCAGTTTGTCGATGTGATGATCTGTCCAACACTGCACACGTTTCGGCTGATGGAGGACTGGACGCAGCGTTATGGCTTTGGCTGGAAATCAGTTTACGTGCCATGGCCAATAGATTCAGATCGGTTTGAATTTCGACAGCGCCATATTTGCCGCGAGTTTCTGTTCATCAATGGCTGGGGCGGAGGCCACGCGACTCGTGTCGATGGGCAACCTGTCGGCTATGATCGCAAGGGCCTGGAACTGATCGTCGCGGCGGCTTGTTTAGCGCCGGATTTACGGTTCGTCGTTCGATCTCTGAATCAGCTTCCACCGCGCCTTCCGAAAAACATCCAGGCGGCTCCTGCCCTTGTCGACAACGATCAGTTGTACGATGAAGGAGATGTCTGCGTTCAACCAAGCCACTACGAAGGCCTGGGTCTCCAGCTCCTTGAATGCCAGGCTGCTGGCATGCCGCTGATCACAACGGATGCGGCTCCGATGAACGAGGCAAATCCTTTTCGTACGATACCGACATGCGGTCAGGAAGTTGTGAATGTTGGCGGCAACTTCATTTCATCGGAACGATTAACAGCCGAAGCCTTAGTGGCAACACTTCGGCCTTTAGTCGGAATGGATATTCGCGATGCCAGCCGAAAGGCTCGTCATTACATTGAATCCTGTCGCAACTGGAATTCTGCACGACAAATAATTTTGGCTGAACTGGCAAGGCGATGATATGAACAATGGTGGCTCAGCAGCGATCGATTGTCACTGGCGGCGATGCGGGGGTGAAGAATCTCAGGCAACCTGTGGACTGCTACACAAGCTATGCGGATTGATGGAGCCAGACCTGTGCTCAGTGAGTGAAGCTGCGTGCTCACAATGCATGAAGTGGTTTCCTCCTTCTGAAGAACACTTGAATCCAGTAGTCGCATCGTTCTTGTATACGCTCTGCTCCGGAATCGTTCAGTCGTCAGGCATGCCCGGTTGCACATATGACCGAGCGATTCAGCTTCGCGATTATGCTCTCGCATCAATCCCACATGACTTCGATGCTGTTCCTGTTGCAAACGTCGTGGATTCACAACGAAATACGCAGATCGCCGATGTCAGCGCGATCATACCGCGCCCGGATCGTCGATATGGTGCTCGCGTCAGAGAATGGGCCGTTGCCGTTACGACAGCGCCTCGGAAGCAATCGACACTGGACCAGTGTTTGCAGAGTCTGCAGATCGCTGGATGGGAGGCACCTCGCATTATCGTTGATGGCGAAGTCGCAATCTCGTCAGAATGGGAGCACCTTCCGACAACACACAGGTTGCCTCAAATCGGAGCATGGCCGAGTTGGTATCTGACGCTGATCGAGTTGCTGATGCGACAACCAAATGCGCAGGCATTTATGATTGTTCAGGACGACGTCGTGTTGTTCCAACACCCCGGTTTGCGCATGTACCTGGAGTCGGTGCTTTGGCCCGCATCGACGCCCGGAATCGTTTCGCTGTTCTGTTCACGGGCTTACGATCAGTCGAAACCCGGTTGGTATCATCTCGAAAAGAATCTGGTCTGGGGCGGTCAAGCTCTGGTCTTTTCACACGAGGCTGCGACAAATCTGGTATCTGATCCCGAGATCGTCCGCCATCGATTTTCCGGCTCTGATGGATTGGCAAATATTGACGGCGTTGTCGGAAAATGGGCCTGGGAAACTGAGACACCGGTTCATGTCACGTCGCCGAGCCTTGCACAGCACATTGGACACATCAGCGCCATCTGGCAGGCGCCTCGAGCGTTTGTAAACCGCAGCTCATCGAATTTTGCTGGTCTGAAGCCACATGATATCCAGGAATACTGAATGAGATTGCATATTGGTGCTTCACGAATTCAATTGGCGAAATCGGAACTGCGATTACTGCGTAAGCGCACGGTGAACCGCAGGGTCGGTTTTAGCCGCCTAGGTTTTTTCGCTTGGAGGATTTTTGGAGGCGGGAGCGTTTTCTTTCTACTTGTCGGATGTCGTCGATCTGCCAGCGGTGTTTCGGGTTGTTCTTGA
>JBDNHX010000241.1:0-3164 GCA_041688565.1 Planctomycetaceae bacterium | reverse complement strand
TCTGGCTGGACCTGAACTTCCCGGTTCAGGAAACGTCCACCGGAAAGATGTACGTTATTTTGCACTCGGTTACGGTGTATGACCTTGACGCTTTGATTGACGTCAACGTCCATGGTAACCTGGCTGGTTTGCCGCGTTCAGGAAGCATTCGGAATGGTGGGAGTCCACTGCCACTTCGCGACGGCACAACCATAAACCAATTTGTGTCGCGTTCTAATCAGGGCTTGGGCCCAAATGAGATCAATCCACTGTGGGCGCTGCGGCGAGGCGTGCCGCCAGGTGGACACTCTTCCCTTGATCTGTTCCAGAGACATTTTGGCCGGGAACCTCTCAATGATTTGGAACAAGCCAATATGGAGTGGATTTGGCTCCTAACCGGCCACGGCGAGTATGCCAACTCTGGTCAACTGGAAAATATCTTTACAGGCCGATGGGGTGAAACCGATCGCGTCTACAACGTGATCAAGACAGGTGGAACTGGTTTACTAGCCGACCTGCCACGGCCGGGACGAAGCGGCAATGGGCAGCAGTCTTCTACGACCGGAATTCGTTTTGGTGGTACGTACTCGGGGGCAGGCCGCGACGGGTTTGATGACAATGGGGATCGCTATGAGGGCGAAACTGGGGATGCAACGGGCCGCCTCAGAGCTTTTGTCCATCCTATGGATTATGCCGGCACTGGAAGGATGCATGATGGGACATACGGTGCTTATGACGGAACTTCGTTTACAACGACAAACGGATTGCTGCGTACACCGTCGCGGTATTATGACGGGGTGCACCCAGAAAGCTGGCCGCTGTATCGAGGGTACTCCGTCAATCGTGCAATGGATGCCATGACGGCGCGTTACACATTTGGTCGAGATGGTGTGTTCAATGAAGGTGTAACTGGGACGGATGATCTGATTCAGGACCCTTTCTACGATGCACTTTTTGAAGACCCGCTGGAAACAATTTTTGACGTCGATTTTGCTGATCGAAAATTCGACCAGGTTTTTGGGGCAGGCGACCTTCTGGCATTGCATCTCGCGCCGATCGATAAGCAGTCTTCTCCGGATGAGATTTCTGAAAGACTGAATGATTTGGCTCCGTTTGCCTTCGAGAGCATCTCCAACAATGATGTTCGCGATCGGTTCACGACTCTTTCCAATAGCCTTCGCCGGTTCATGATGAAGCACGATCTCGGCGCAGACATGCAGATTGGTGTCGTAAACGGCGTTAACGATGATGGACCTCGGGCTTGGGAATTTACCGCAGATACGGACGGCGCTGACAATGATGGTGACGGCTACGGCGATGGCGATAATGCTTACGGCATTGGGGAGTTTCCTCCGAAATTTGGCAATACAACGGCGACCGGAATGCCATATAGCCCGACGGACCCGTTCCGCCCGCAGGTTCGACGAATGCTTACGGTTGAAGCTGGGGAAAAACGAGAGCTGATCGGACAACTGCCGCTTAGCATCAATCATATCATTGACGTAGAGCGAAACGCTCAGACACCTGACGAACAGACACAGCCAGTGCAGTTTCTTCGTTACATGCAGCGTGCTGGTCTTCGTTTCCGCCCTTTGACCGAACATCCGGACTCAACCACAGACGCGAGCATCCTAACAACAACAACTATCCCTTCATGGACAGCGGGTAGCCCGGTACAGTATCCGCCGCAGACCGTAGGCGAGCGAGAATTCTGGGCTCGACGGGATCGGCAGAAACTTGCTCGAGATATCTATGTGCTGCTGTACACGCTCGGCGGAGCTCGACCTGACGCGGTCGGGACAAGAATTAAAGACTACCGCCAGCCAAACGATCCAGCACTCGCTGAGTCTGATACAACATCTGCGTCTCTTTACACGCACACGCAGCTCAGACAGATGGCACAGTTCGCCGTGAACATGGTGGACGCGATGGATTCGGATGGAGTCATCACCAAGTTCGAGTATGACAAAAATCTCGGGAACGGCTGGAATCTGGACGACGATCCATTTACAGATACAGACGACGCTCTTGGGAACGGCGATGACACCACGACATCGAAGGGACTCTATCCTGAAGATACCGATCTACGTGGGGTCGTGTATGGCGTTGAGAGTCAGGTGCTGGCTTTCAGTGAAGCGCTCGGCATACACGCGCCGATGGCCGCTGGCAACCATGAGGCGACGCCATTTGCGGGCGGTGTAGAACGCGACTTCATGTATGTCGAACTGCAGAATCTTTCGCCCATGCCGCAAAAGCTTGCCACATCGTCGTCAACATCCGCCGCTACGGCGATTTGGCGAATTGTGCGGGAGGATAGAGCAGGCTCCGGGGATCCTCTGCTGTTAATACCAGCAAAAGCCGCCGCATTCCTAGATCACCCGGACAATCAAATTGATGGCGGAGGCCGTTTTTCTGTCTCCGGCGCGAGCGATCCTGGTCTCGCGTCCAGCGCATTCTTTCTGAATCTGGGTGACATAACCACCGGTTCATTTGCCGACGGAACATTTGAACTTATCGCACCAAATGTGGTTGGTGCTACGCTGCCCACGGGTCCGAACACTGACGGGTCACCAGACCCCGCTTATGCATCACCATTAGCAGATTTGGATCTTATACACTCACTGCACAGCACTGGCCATTACGCTTTTCTACCGCTTAACGCTACCCCTCCTAATGACAATTTCCTGGACGCGGTGCAGAATTACGGCGGAAATGACGTTTTCAACCTTCCCATCGAAGATACGATGAATGGCGATTTCTCCTTACTGGGCCGCGGCTTTGATCTCGTACTGCAGCGACGCCTAAATCCTGATCTCCCAAGTATCACTCAGGAAGAATCGAATCCATGGGTGGAAGTCGACAGAATGCGGTTAGTGTTCCGCGAGCTTAATCTGGTCTTTGGGGACACTCCCGATAAAATTTATACTCCAGGCACACCTGCGGCTCCAGGACCACCAGTTGTGCCTGCTAGTCCGCCCACCGGATATGTGGCTGGCCTCAGGAGTTTTGTGCGACAGGAGCCACTGGACGATAGTAGTCGACAAGATGCAGGCTCATCGTCTACTGTGGACTACTGCTTCAACACTATAAAAGGAGTGGTGCTTTCTGCCAACGATCTGGACGGGGTCAATACGATCAACGAGTCCTCGCCATTTCAGTTATTGCAGGTGCATTTAGATCGCGAT
>JBDNHX010000240.1:0-5233 GCA_041688565.1 Planctomycetaceae bacterium | reverse complement strand
GGTCAGCGGAACCGATTCCGTCACCAGAGGCTGCAGTCTGGCATCATAAAGCTGAGCGCGAATAGTCACAGGCTGACCAGGAGCAACCTCCGTCCGATCCAGCAGCAACAGGCCTCGGGCAGACCCGCGGCTGCGGCGTCCCTGGCCGACTTCACGAATCAGACTCGTCCAGAACCTCTGATGTCCCTGCGGGGAGATTTCTCGCAGTCGCCAGGTTTCTGCCGAGCCGATAAAAACTGTGCGTCCCGTGCCATAGAACTGCGACGCCAAAAACGGCGGCTGCCCCAGTTCTGTTCGAGCTCGCGGGTTACCGTATTCCAGCAGAACCACAGCGCCGTCTCGAACGCCGCGGACCGGATAGGATCGATAAATTCCCTTGAATGTGGACCACAGATCGGTGGTCGCATTCCCGGTGGCATCTGCAATCTTCAGAAACTCGGTGACTCGACCTTCCGCTGTTAATGTGACCGGCCACGGCTCATCGGCCCGCTGAGTCAGTTGCAGATCCGGAAGCATGCGATTCAGCAGCACGGGATACAAAACACTGATGTCACGAAATGCTTCAGGGTCCTGAGCCAGGGCCGGCGTGAAGATTTCCCCTGCCACAATGACCAGCCCGCCCGCATGTTCAGAAACCCAGCGGTTCAAAAATGTCTGCTGCTCGGCCGACAGTTTGCTCCAGTCCGGATCAAACGCCACGATCACATCGTAGTTGAACAGTTCGGCTTCAGTGGCCGGAAACTTCGTCAGCAGTGTTTTGGCTTCCTGAGAAACAAAGCCCACATTTTCGTCGGTGACAGACTGCAGCCAGACATCCGATTCCACACCGCTGTGTCGAAACAACGTGTTACGAACAAACTGATAATCGCGCATCGGGCCACTGGAAATCAGCAGCACTTTCATGCGACGGTCGGTGACTTCAATGGTACGACGGCGTTCGTTGTCATCGAGCGTCATTTCAACGACGCCACCGGGCGATTCGATTCTCGCAATAAAATCGTACTTCCCCGGGACTGTCAGCTGCTGGCTGAAGCGGACCCAGGCCGGAATGGAATCATCGGTCAGTTCAATGGGAAGTTCGGCGATCTGACGACGATCCTTTCCATCGCTTTCCGCCGATTGCTGAAACAGGCGTACGATAGCCGCCTGCCCCGCAGTGCCCGTGCCCTGGACGGTGATGTTCACATCGAATGGATCGCCCTGATGAACATCGGTCGGCGACTGCATTCCAGCCACCCAAAGATTCATCTGAGGTTTCTGGCTGCCGACGCCCACTGTCATCAGCCGGGTCCCTGTGCGTTCTGCGCGTGTTCGAGCGGGTTCGGTATCCAGCCCGGCGTTCGATTGGCCGTCGGAGACAACAACAACGCCGCTCAGTGTGCGACCTGACAGCTGCCCGATCATCTGATAAAGCGACTCACCGAGCCGTGTTTCAGATCCTCGAGGCTGCAGAATCTCTTTCCACTGCCGCAGACTGGCAGGGTTCGTGATCGATTCCGACTTTGTCTGATTGCTTTCTTCCAGCGATAACGTCGCCGTGGAATTTTGTGAGCCGGGCGTCTTGGAATCGATCGTCTGGGAATTGGTCGCTTTAGTGTCGCTGCTGACAAAACGAACCGCATCGTCGCTCACAATCGCCCATGGTCCCGCCAGTTGCGAGTCGAATGTGTAAACAGTCACCGCGTGTGTCTTGCTGAGCTCCGTCAGAATGCCCGACTCAATCAACGCCCGCATCGCCGCATCCGCCCGCGTGCCATTTTCTGCAGGCCGTCCGGTCGCAGATCCGGCTTGCGTTCCTCCCTCGCCGCTTTGGTCCTCGGCCCCCTTGCTGCCGGGATCTCCCGCTGGCCATGCCATAGATAAGGATGTGTCCAGCAAAATGCCGACTCGCGATTTTTCGACGCGGCTCAATTGAGTTCGCTTTTGGGGGTTCAGCACAATCAGCAGAACCAGAGCCAGCAGAATCAGGCGAGGTACCAGCAAAGCGATCCGTGAATTTCGTGTCAGGAATCGCGAATCGCGCAGCGACGTTCGAACCGTCAATGCGATCAACGCCGCCAGTCCACCGAACAGTAACAAAATGCCGACGGTCGATTCGGGCAGATCAAGTTCCGTTGTCTGAAACGACTGAGTGTCGATCTGAGAACCGACTTGATTCACAGAAACCGGCGAAGCGGCTTCATCCACCTGGAGGCTGGCGAATCTCGGCGTACCAGATTCAGTCGCCAGCCTGTGTGAAGTTGCGAGTGGCACGCTGTCGTTTGTTGTAGAAGCCTGTTCTGGCACGAGTCGCAATCTTAAATTTGAAATCTCAAATTTCAAATCTGCCTCGTTCTTTTGAACACTGAAAACTGAACACTGAAAACTATTCTCCCTCATCGCCCCACCTCCGGATGGTAGCTCAACCGGAGAGCCAGCAGTTGTTCGGCAATCAGCGCCGCGATCAGCAGTCCAAGCAGCACCCAGCGAACTTCGCGGCCAGCCGCAGAACCACCCAGAGCCTGAGCGGCATTGGCTTCCACGACACGAACGTGCCCCAAGTCGGCCTGCTGCGTCAGTTGTTGTGCATCGGCAATCGCCAATGCACTTTCTGTCGTCGGAACGTTCAATGCAATGGAGATTTCGAAACCCGCGCCTTCCGGATCAAAGCGGCGAACTCGATAGATTCCCGGCCGCTCGGCCTGCGTAATCGTCACGGTCAGCTTTTGGCTATCTGCCTTCTGATCTGGAGTTTTTTTTCGGTCGCCTGTCTCTGCCTTATCTGATTTCAGCACCCCTTTGGCATCCGCAGGAGCCGCAGGTTTCGCCTGGTCAATTTTTACCGCCGTTGCTTGCAGGCGAACAAAGGTTTCCGCCACCGGTTCTTCTTCATTGGCTGCTTCGGGCAGGAAAACTTCCACATTTTCCGTGAACTTCCCTACTGGCCACTCCAGCCGCAGGGGCTCTGTCAGTTCTCGCAGTTCGACCGTGTCGATGATACGCTGCAGGTGCTGATGAATCAGCAGGTGCATGACCACATAACCCGGCGCTGCCGGTGACACGGGCCAGTTGCTCCAGCGTCGACCAGCTCCTGTCAGAAACGTAAGCACTTTGCCTTTTCCCTGCGTGTGCTCAAACGCCACTGGCTGGCCGTTCTTCAGCCGGATCAGTGTGTGGACGCCGTCCGCTCGTTCAGTGTCATCCACTTTCCAGTTGTCTGTAACCTGCAGCCAGCGAGCAATCTGAACCGTGTCCGGAAACGGACTGTCCGGAGAGTTGTAGACCAGAAAAATGGGATGTGTTTCAAAGACCGGATTCATAAATGGACTTGAGTCAGTTTCTGAAGTTGATCCACTGCCCACGGCGACTTCGTGCAGAGTTCCCAGCGGGACCGGGAACAGCTTCAGCGATGGTTCTCGCAAAGTCTCAGAATACCATCGTGTATTCGCCTGATCGCCGGGGAACCACGCGATGCCGCCGCCGCTGCGAACATACTCGGCCAGCAGCACAGTCGCGTCCGCCGGGAGATCGCGAACATTCAGGAGGTAGATGCAGTCATAGAGTTTCAGATTCGAAGATGTAATCGCCTGAGACGGTCGAATTTCGCTGGTCAGGCCCGTCAATGCCGGATCAGCACTCAGCGCCGCGGCGACGAAGGATGCATCCTCCTGCTGGCCTTCATCGTCGACAATCAGTACGACCCGTCGTTC
The DNA here is from genome assembly GCA_041688565.1 of Planctomycetaceae bacterium. GTDB lineage: Bacteria > Planctomycetota > Planctomycetia > Planctomycetales > Planctomycetaceae > SXXK01. The sequence goes on along the minus strand of JBDNHX010000240.1, from coordinate 1,544 downwards.
GGTCACTTCAACGGCCAGGAACCGGCGATTGTCTTCGCGCAAGGCATCTTCATCCAGACGCACTTCGACCTGATGCCGACCTTCTGAATCGAATGCAAGGTCGTGAGAAACCTGCAGCTCAGCGGTAGGCTCCAGGTCCGGGATCAGGATCTTGCCCGGTAGCGGATTTCCATCAACCAGCACGCTTCCGCGCAGCCCGGCGACTTTGGATAATCCGTAGTTCTTCAGAGTCAGTGTGATTCGCCAGGGAACACCCTGGGCGACCGCCAGCGTTTCTGCAGAAAGCTGCTGAATGGCGACGTTCGGGCGAGCGTCCTTAACGACTTTAATCAGATCGACGGACGCCTTGATTGTGTTCAGTGATTCCAAGGCCTGTGCCACTTCGGGCCGATTGTTCCAGTCAGAAGCTCGCAGGTCGGTAATCACATGGACCTGCGGGGCGGCACTGCCATCGGCCGCAAGAATATCGCGGGCTGCGTTAAGACCGTCAACGGGTGAGGCTGCTTTCCATGTACAGGTGAGGTTGCGAAGTCGAGGAAGCAGTTCCTGAACCAAGGCTCCGTCCAGAGTACGGTCAGAAACGATCGGCCGCTGAGGATCGGTCATCGACAAAATGGTGACTCGTGATGCGCCCGGCTGACGACTTCCTTCGGCCAGCATGTTTTCGAGAGTTGTCAGGGCCTGACGGAATACGGGTGCATCGCCTTCCCGGTCGCGCATCGACAGCGAATCATCCAGCAGGAGCACATGATGCATGCTGGCTCCGCGGAGCATCAGCAGGCGACTCGGATCCAGCACCAGCCGCGCGATGAGCAGTGCGATAAAGACGACCGCCAGGATTCTGAGCAGAAGCAGGAGCAGTTGTTCAAGGATAATCCGGCGACGGTTCAGCTCTTCGCTTTCGAGCAGAAATTCCATCGCGGCGAAGCGGACCTTTTTGTACCTCAGTCGACTGAGGATATGAATCAGAATCGGCACCGCCACCAGCGCAGCCCCAGGCAGCACAAAAGCCGGGTTGAGGAAAAACTGGGTGAGCCAGGACATGAGGCGGAGGGTTTTCGGTTTTCAGTTGGTGGTTTTCGGTGAGGGCAACATATCTTGTTCCAGGGCTCCAGCCCTGGAACACACTGCCAGGAGGCTCCAGCCTCCCGCTTATTGCGCGCCTGATGCCCAAGGAGGCAGGAGCCTCCGGACATTGCGTTCCAGGGCTGGAGCCCTGGAACGAGGGTCATTTTCTCCTTCGCTGCATCAGCACGTGGGCCAATGCGGCATCCAGATTATCGCTGGTTCGAATCAGTTTGTAATCCACAGCACTGCCAGCGCAGCGTTTGCGAATGGCATCGAGAAAACGGTCGAGCGCTTTCATGTAGCCGACTCGTAAAGCCGCTGGATCACAGGTGAGCTTACCGCCGTCTTCGAGACCTTCGAAACGCAATGTCCCGGAGAAACGGAATTCCAGTTCTTCATCATCCATCACATGCATCGCAATGACCTCATGGCCTCGCTGACGCAGCATGGTCAGACCTTTGAACAGCTCTTCGCGC
>JBDNHX010000032.1:0-1215 GCA_041688565.1 Planctomycetaceae bacterium | reverse complement strand
TTTCGAATCGATCGTCCCGGCTGGCGGACGATCCTGCGCGGTCCTCACCGGCCGGTCTGGTGCGACGATGGCTGAGTCCAATTCGACAACGCGACTGATCCTGCCTTCTCGCCTGTGCCCACCACACGTGCCGAGCGTATTTCTGCTGCGCGATCATCTGGGTGTGTTCACGCAAACCTGTTTATCCGCGGCCTGGTGGCTGGCAAAATCGTTAAAATCTGTGGATTCAGTTCGCAGCAAAAACCGGGCACTGCCCCACTGGTCGTGACAGGCTCGAACCAGGGGTGTATCATCTCGTCCAAGTCGCTTCCAGCCCCGCATTGATTCCGCAGAGTCGCCTCCCGCCATTCTGCAGCCTGATGCACTCCCCACACGAAGCGGAAAAGTTCAACGCACGATCTATACGTCCGGCTAATCGCCAGACGCATAGATCGCAATTCGTTCGCCATCAGTTGTAGGAGTATTCGCCATGCGTCATTTATCTGTTACTGCCGCAATTGTCACCATAGTTGTGGCGCAGCTTTTCGCCCAAGAGGTGCTCGCTTTGGGAACGGAAGAAAAAGGGAATAAGCCACTCAACAACCTCAACTATACAGAGTGGCAAGGGATCATGCCGATAGTCAACGACAAGGCTCGCGTCTACCAAGTCTGGGTGAACGGGAACGAGTCCTTATACTACGAGGGGACAACAACGCAGTTGAATGCCGCCCTTTCTTCATTCGCCAAAATTGACGTGAAGAATCATGTCGTCGTTCTGTGCCCTGGGCCGGTTGAGCAGCATTCGTTCCACGACAAGACGCCGATCTCGTACAACTGGGAACTTCATGTCATCGGCGGTCTCGCCAAGTCTCGAGCGACCGACGACATCGAAGACCTCGAATGGCAAAAGGATCCCGTTATGACAGTCTACATGGGAGGCGACATTGACCTCGACAAGATTGAAATCCCAAAACAAGTGACACTGCGTACCGCTCCGGGCAAAAGTCAAGAGGCAAGAATGGATGACGCTGCACGGAAAAGGATCGAAACCTTTGTCGAACAACAGAAGCACCCTTCAGAACAATAGAGTATAGGCGAAATCGGGTAAGGGCCGCCATCACTGACGGCCCTCCCCACACCACCTGACATGCGGGTCCGCATCAGGCGGTTCCTCGAAGCGGAGCGAGGTCGCACCAGAGTTGTTTGAGCGAAAGTAATCCCAGTTGCTCCAGCCAC
>JBDNHX010000031.1:0-28897 GCA_041688565.1 Planctomycetaceae bacterium | reverse complement strand
TTGGCGGGACGAGACACACACACAATTGATTTAATCGCTTCACCCGTGGCCGACAGGCCAGGCCGAGTGAAAAACCTGGCCTGTCGGCCACGGGTTAAACCAAGATGATCTCCGTCAGCTTAAATCAACAGTCCGCGGGGGGGGGAAGCCGGCGTAAAACCTCAGTTGCACGGTCGGTGGGTCCGCTGAACTCGCTAAATCCAAGCCTCGCGTCTCCGGGCGGAACTCATGAGATCACACCCACTTTTACACAGAGTTCTTGCCCTTCGGCATTTTTTGCTGCCTTTTTTTGCTGGACGAGGTCAGCAGACCTGCTTGTTCGGCCGTATTTCTGTGCCGTAAGTCGTTCCCTAGCTTAGATTTGTGGCGAAACACATTACCTGCAAATGAGCGGCGTCAGGCAATCGTATCGAGCCAGCCGGAACAGACCATTGCTACTACCGGTGCCATCGATTCTTCCCTCTCGATCCGCAAAATCGAAATATTTTCACAAGTCAATGGAAAGGTTGGATCGATATCAGGAAGGACGCTGAGACCTTTGGCGTTCAGACTCTGGATTCCAGTGGATAGGCATCAAGCCAATCCAGAACCTGACAGGCAGGATAGCACTCATGAAAACTCCCAAGTTACTTTCAGGGAAGACCTCAATGCAGACGTTTAGCAGACAAATACGACGAGGGGTCGTGCTGACGGCGATCTGCCTGATGATACTCTCCAACAGTGGATGTACGCTGACGGGAGGATTCATCGGAGTCATGTGGGAATACATGCGATTCTGGAAGACTCTTCCACCGGTTCCAGTGCCGGCCTACGCCAGCCAGCTGTTTGAAGACAAGCTGTGGGAAGACGAGCGGTACAACCGCGTTCCTGTGCTTGATCCCGTGGATGGCGACGTCTTCTGCGTCGATCCTCCAAGCGAAGATCAGGTCATGCGTGCTCTTCCGGAAGACGGCGGCGGCGGGTTTGCCTTCTTCGAGGAAACTCAGCTGAACAACGTGCGAATCGTTGTGGAGCCGATGGTTGACCGTCTGGATGAATGCAAGGTCTATCCCCTGGTTGGCCCTTGCCGACTTCACCACTGCCATTACAAGTGCACGATCTATTACGACAAAACGATCCGCTCATACTGGCCAATCCCGTTTTCTCACGTGGATCAGTCTGAAGAAGTGGTCTACATCGACAAGGACCATCTGATTCGCTGTGCTGGTCCAACCGTCCAGTAGCACGAGTCATCTGCAGAATTCTACTTCAAGCCCGGCCTTTTCAGGTCGGGCTTTTTTTGTGGCCAAACGTAATTCTTTTTGTCCGTCATCGCCGCGCACTGACGTCCAGGGTACTATGATGAGAGCCGTTATGTGCGACCCGCCACGGACTGATCATCACTCTGTGACTCAGCCTGCGTGGGATCGCTGACCAAAGTGACGGGTGCATAACGCACCGCAACAGCATCCGAAACGCTTCTTTATGGCATCGTCGCCTTAATTCACTTCCAGTCTGTATTGAAGACTGCCCGTGGCTCATTCTCCAACAGAACCAGAAGATCGCTCTGGCAGCAAAGGTCCCGCTTTGCCGCCCCGGCTCCCGGACCAGCGCAGTGTACCGCCGATCCCTGGACTGCATTCCGGCAATCGCCCGGTCTCCAGTGACGCATCACCGCCAGAACTGCCGACCGACGAAATTCCGATCGACACCATCGAACTGCAGGACCGCGACGATGAAAGTGATCAGATCGACATAACCGCAGGCCCGGTCGTGGCCGTTCTGACTTCTGCGACGACAGTCAGTTTCTTTTCGTCGGCCACCTTTCATCTGCTGCTCATGGGGACCGTCGTGGTCGTCTCCCAATATCTTGGACTGGACTGGCTAAAGCTGGAAGAAGAACCCCAGCGGCCTTTGAGTGCTTCTCTCGGTGATGAAGAGATTGAAGGGGATCTGCCTGTTTTTGAACTGGCGGGTGAGCCCACGGAAATGCAGGACATTCCCGCCAGCAATCTGCAGCAGCTGGCACGCCAGCTTCAGCAGTCTGACGCCGCCGCACTTCTGACTGCAACCGATGACGTGTGGCGAAATGTGATGGGCAGCAATGCTCAGGATCCGGAATCCGATGGAGCCGGTGTTTTACTGAAAGTCCCCGAATCCGGTCTGGCGGTAACAAAGGGCAGCTTTACGGCTTTCACAATTCCCGCGAATCCCAAGCCTCGTGAAATCTACTCGATCGTTATCGAAGTGCGACTGCCTGATGATGTGAAGAAGTTCAAGGTCAGCGATCTGGTCGGCAAAGTGGTCGGCTCAGACGGCTACACTCAGAACCTGCCGTACGATTCTCGCACGCCCTATGCGGCCGGGTTTCCGGCAGAAAATCAACGGATCAAAGTTCTGGACGGCTCCACGGTTCTGGATGTGGTGAAGAATCGAGTCCAGATTATCGTGAAGGTGCCCGGCGCCGCTCAGCTGGTCAAGGACGTCATCCGCATTCGCTCCCGAAAGCTCAAGGAGGAGCAGGAACTGACGCTGGTGTTCGGGATTGCAGGGAAGTCATCGGACTCGGACAAAAAGAACAGTCCAGGCGAGAACGACTCACCTGACGAATGATTAAAAAAGAAGGCAGAGCTTTTGTGAACGCTCTGCCCTTTTTATTCGGTCAGCATTGGCCAGCCGACATTTGCCGAAATGGCGTGGACTTAAGGAATTTTCTTGTGGCGGAACTCGCCAGGAGTTTCGGTTTTCCCCTCAAAAACCGGGCTGCCGAAAGTCTTGGCGACTTCCGCTACGGCTTATGTCTACGCCATTTGCCATTTGCCGGGCGGCGACGGCTGTTAAAGCAGGCCGTATCGTTGAAGTGTCGTTCGCAACGCAGCCAACTGTGAATCAGTCAGTGGGGTCAGTGGCAATCGCACGTCGCCACAATCGCGGCCCAGCATTTTCATCGCGGCTTTGACCGGAATCGGGTTGGTGGATAACCCGAGCATGTCGCGGCATAGCGGAAACAGTTTGTGATGCAGCTCCTGAGCCTTCGCGATGTTGCCGGTTTGAAACGCGGTGACCATGGCCTTCACGTCCTGAGGCACAATGTTGCCGGCGACGGAAACAATTCCGCTGGCGCCCAGAGCCAGCAACGGCAGCGTGAGACTGTCATCACCGGAAAGCACCGTCAGATCCGATGAGGAAAGAATTTGCGACGTCTGATCCATGGAACCGGTCGATTCCTTAATGGCGACAACACTTGGGCAGGTGTCAGCAATCCGGCAGATCGTTTCAGGCTCGATGTTTTTCGCGGTTCGCCCGGGAATATTGTAGAGGATGATCGGCAAATCAACATGCTCCGCCACAGCGCGATAATGCTGAAAAAAACCTTCCTGTGTCGGCTTGTTATAGTACGGTGCGACCATGAGCGCCCCGGTTGCTCCGGCGCGTTTGGCGGATGCTGTCAGGCGAATAGCTTCTGCCGTGCTGTTGGAACCCGTGCCGGCCATGACTTTGATACGACCGGCCGCATGATCGCAGGTAATGGCAATCACACGCTCGTGTTCGTCATGAGTCAGCGTCGGGCTTTCGCCGGTGGTTCCGACGGGGACGAGTCCGTCTGTTCCCGCCTCAACATGGAAATCCACCAGAGCTTTCAACATGCTCTCATTCAGCGAACCATCGCTGTTCATTGGAGTCACCAATGCGACCGTCAAACCGGAGAACAATTCACCACGTCGTGCCATGACTCGTTTCTTTATCTTCTGCGTACGATGTGTACTGAACTTAAATTACAAACTGACCGGCCAGCCAGACTGCGATAATACCGACGATCACAAAATAGATCAGATTGATCATCAACAGGTTCTCACATTTTCAGACATTTCGCGTTTCTACGGCCATGCATTCTTTGATGCAAACGACTCAGCCGCGTTTTCGCCAGTCGATGCCCGAAAGGCTGGCGAGCGCCAGCATCAACGCGTGAGTTCCACTGCGGCCAAAGCCCTGGGCCTTCACGGCCTGATACAGCTGCATTCCCAAAGCCAGCCCCGGCAATGACAGACCCATCCGACGAGATTCTTCCAGAGCAATTCCCATATCCTTAATGAAATGCTCGACAAAGAATCCGGGGTCAAAGTTGTTGTCAATAATTCGCGGGCCAAGATTCGACAGCGACCAGCTGCCCGCTGCGCCGCTGGAGACGGATTTCAGCACGGTGGGCAGATCCAGTCCGGCCTTGTAACCATAAAGCAACGCTTCGCAGACACCGATCATTCCGGTGGCGATCAAAATCTGATTGACGGTTTTTGTGTGCTGGCCGGAGCCCGCAGGCCCCTGGTGCACGATGGTCTTCCCCATCGCTTCCCACATGGGCTGCAGAGCTGTCACAACGTCAGCATCTCCGCCGATCATGATCGACAGCGCCGCATTTTTTGCACCTATGTCGCCACCGGAAACAGGAGCGTCAACGCTGTGGACACCTTTGGCTTTGGCAGCTTCATAGATTTCCATGGCCAGCGCCGGCTGGCTGGTGGTCATGTCGACCAGTACAGCGCCGGACTTTGCTCCGGCGAGTGCTCCATTTTCGCCAAGCTGAACTTCGCGCACGTCAGCCGGAAACCCGACGATGGAAAAAATCACATCAGAATTCTGAGCCACCTCTTTGGGTGACGCCGCCCACGCGGCACCTCGCCCCAGCAGAGCTTCGGCTTTCTGCTTTGTGCGGGAATAAACTGTTGCAGAAAAACCGGCGGCCATCAGGTGACCGCACATGCTGGAGCCCATGACTCCTGTGCCAATCCAGCCAATCCGAGTTTTTCCGGCCACGACCTGCGGCAATGTCATCGCAAATTCCCCTGAGCTAAACTGCTGAAAGTACAAATGGGAACTTTGTCGTTGCCCATCCGTGCTAAGTATACCGAATTCAGCCAAATCTTCCACGACGCCCGCCGTGCGATTGTGCTGGGGTTACAGTAGGGATTTGGGTCGGTCCTGCGCGTCGCGGCCTTTGTGCAGATGATGAGGTGTTTCGGTCTACCGTCCTGATGCGATCTTCTCTGGCATCCTGATGCGATTAGCAAAGGATCTTCCGGGTCCCACTCGGTTGCAGTGAGTAGTACACTGTGCGGGAACTGGCTTGCGTAGAAACGAGATCCTTCACTGCGTTCCGCTTCGTTGAGGATGACAGGATTGCCTCCGCACAAACAATCTCAGATCAACAGTTTCGCTCGAATACGATTGTAAAGCGAATCCCAGCTCAGCACCTGAATGGTGCCGCCCCAGATGTCTCCTCGACGAAATCCTTCCAGCTCCGTATTCATTTCTTCCGGCGTCGAGATCTCAATCGTCTGCTCGGTGCCATCGATCTTGCCAGTGATTGACTTGCCGTTTTCATAACCCGGGCCAACATTCATTGTTCCGATTGAGGTGACGATGCGGTCAATCTGCACCGACACGTCATATTCGGATGCCGCCGCTGCCGCGACGATTTCTGCCCGCAGATTGTTGTGGCGATCAACCGCCGCCAGTTGCTGCATAAGCTCCAGCATACTGGCCGGGACCGGGAATGAGCCTGCCGCGTCTGACGGTGCCGCGACTACAGCGTTGCCTGTCGCCCGAGGAGAGTTTCCCGCGTTGCTTAACGAGGAATTGCCGTCGTCATCTTCTTCACTGTTCGTTTCTGACGCGTCACCATAGGCCCTGCCATCTTCGTGAGCGTCGTCGTCTGTGTCATCATCATCGCTGTCTTCGTCCTGCTCGCTGAGCCAGGTGGCATCTTCCCCGGAGAACTTTGTGCGCCCCGCTCCTGTCGATCCATCGGGCAGCCTGGCCTGTTCTCCAAGAAACTCAATCGGCACCACTTGCAGCTGTTCAGTTTTGGACCAGTCAGGGTACTTGGGAATGTCGATACGAATTTCGGCCGTCCATCTGATGTTGTTGTCCGACTGCTCAAAACTGTAAGCCTGCGTATCCGGGAAATTGATGATCAGCTTTTCGTCAACGGTTTCTCCGCCGACCAGCAGACCGCCTTCACGAATGACATGACGTTCGGAAATCAGGGGATGAGTCGTTGTCGATTTATTGGACCCGCTTCCGGACGTGGCCGATTCAGTCGCCGTGATTTGCAGTGCGATCGAATTGATCGTAAACGACTTTCGGGGTGTGAATCGAATCGTCACCGGCCACGGCTCCTTCGGTGCGACGATCAGATGCGGCAGTGTGACTTCAACATTTCCGACTCGCGCCACAACGGCCATCTTTCTCACCCAGAACCAGGCAGCGACTACGGCAATCACCGGCAGCAAAAAGAAGGCAAAGGCCGCGACAACTCCCAGCAGCAGAATTACAACCAGCCACAGAAGAAATTTTCCAGGCATCCCCGCATCGGCGACCGGCGGCTTCAACGAAATCAGCTGATCGCGCTGGCCAGTCATCTGAGCCGGCAATTTCCCAGGCCGCAGCAGATACTCTTCTTCAGCCCACGGGTTTCGTGACCAGGGAACATCGACGTCGATTCTGACATAGTGATCGACATAGATCAGATGGCCGCGGTAAGTGACCGGGTAAGTCGGTGCAGTAAACTCAAACGTAAATTCCAGCTCTTCACCGGCCATCAGCAACTGCGGCCCTGCCAGTATCACGATTTCTTCCGGACCATAATCCGTGTTGCCTCGACCGTGTGTTCGCCAGCGGTGAGTCAGCTTGATGCCATTTCCTTTGGTGTCATCCTGCACAATGATTTTTGCAACGCCGCGAACGGTGTCGCCGCCGTAATAGATCCGGTCAGGCCGATCAAAGGTGATAACAATCCTGCACTTAGACATCCTGGACGCTCCCAAGTTTCTGAAAGACCTCGTACAGCGAGTGCTGGATACTGCGAAGGTCTGGCCCAAATTGTTTGTACAACCGCATGACCGTGTCTATCGAAACCGATGGCGTCGGACGGTCGCTGCGGCGTACGGATTGAATGCGAGTGTTGAGAATCATGAGGATTCGCTCGGGCGTAGTATGCCGTTCTGCGGCCAGCGAGAGAACCATACGACCGGATCTCTTAAGATGAGCAGTGAAATCCCGGTGCGTTCCCAGCACAAGCGTGCGTGGTGACCGAAAGAGTCTGATCCGCTGCAACGTGGTCAGCCGCTGAGCTTCGTCGATCAGCAGCGGCTCGCCGGTTTCAGGGATTCGGCCACGCTCACCTTCCGCAATGTAGACGTAGGCCGAATTGCCGTAGTAGGCAGAGAGCGACAGCAGGTGAGTCGTCTTGCCGAACCCCTTGTCGCCGAGCACCTGCACTACGGCCGCACGTCCATCAGGCCGTTTGGCATCAAGGTGCGCAATCGCCGGCGACAGGTCGACAATCGCCATCGCAATGCGTTCCTCCGCAGAGAACTCGCCAAACGGATTGCGACGCAGGTTCAGGTGTGAAAATGGCAGCGAGTTCACGGAACCGTCCAAACAATGAGAGTCTCGCTCGGATTCATCAGCAAACGAACGCTGAGATTTTGACGCAGCCTCGATGTAAGATTTCTATGTCAGAATATCGTGCACGACTTTGCCATGAATGTCTGTCAGTCGAAAATCGCAACCCTGAAACCTGTAGGTCAGTCGTTCGTGATCCACGCCCAGCTGATGCAGAATGGTGGCATTCAGATCGAAGAAGTGCCAGCGAGTTTCTGCAAGAAAATGTTCATTGATCAATGACATGATGACAGCCGCTCCTCTTTCAGATCTTTGACCGACACAAGGCGCTGCAGACTACTGAAACATCTCATCGGCAAACGGATGCAGCGCGGCGATGCCACCGGATTTTGGCATCGAATTCACATACAGCTCTGCCAAACGAAAATCGTCGTTCGTGGTAATTTTGATGTTCATCGCCCATCCATCCACGACATAAACAGGATGCCCCAGTTCTTCGACAAGCGACGCTTCATCTGTTGCCGCCGACAAATTGCGACAGGCGGCAAAGGCCTTCTGTAACAGCTTGCGTTCAAACACCTGGGGTGTTTGCGCCAGAACAAGATTCGTACGATCAATGGTACTTTGAATTGTGCCATCGTCACCGATCTTTTTGACCGTGCTGCTGATCTTTAAGCCAGGAATGGAAGCGTGATGCCTGATCGCAGCGGAAAAAACCTGATCGATCCATTTAGCAGTCAGCAGGGGACGAGCCGCATCATGAACGGCCACATAATCGGCTGCTGTTGTGATCGCCGAAATTCCGTTGCGAACACTTTCTGCTCGCGAAGCTCCGCCAGCGACAACCTTAATATTCATGAACGCCAGGTTGGGGCGAAATGTTTCCCGGAACCACTCCATGTCGTCCGGCGATACGACCAGAATTGTTTCACAGACGTCGTCGCGGCCAGTGAAATGTTCGGCCGTGCGAACCCAGACCGGGCGGCCCTTCAGTTCGATGAAGGGTTTCTTTCTCTGAAAGCCGGACATCCGCGTGCTCTTTCCAGCCGCGGGCAGAATGACAGCAAATTGAGCCATGGCTTCCGTTGCTCCTGGTGAGGAAATCAGACGGCCGCAGCTTAACATATTCTTCGGGCCCGTGCATCGCGCAAACAACGGCCCGTTATCAAAGCAACGTGTTGATGCTGCTTCGAAAACGGGGGTGTTGGTGTGGAAGGCTCAAAGCGGGCTGCGGAGTGCCGACCGTCGCAGTCTGTCGCAGTCTGTCGCGGACAGTGAAATTGGCTCCGCAGGATTTCGATTTACAACAGGCTGGTCAGCAGCAGGCGCAGCTTTCGCATTTCTCGAAGTCGTTCTTCGCCTTCCATTGTTTTGGGCAGCAGGTCAACGCTCAGATTTCGCAGATAGCCGTGCTGTCGCAGCAAAGCAACGATGCGATTGTAGTCGACGTCACCCAGGCCACCGAGCACCTGAAGTTCTGTCGGAGAAGTGTCACGCAGGTGCAGATGAAGCACATGTGGATAAACCATGTCGTGCTCGAGATATCCGCCTGGCCGACAGATGTAATAGCTTGGGTCAAGCGTAATGCCCATGCCTTTGACCGATTGACAGAGCTCAACGGCAGTGTGAGGATCTTCCGTGAGAGTTCCTGATTTCGTCAGAATCGAAAGGCGAACGCCCGCCTGCTGACACAAGGCGTTGCGTTCTCTGAGTCGATCGATTTCGGTGTTGAACGGTGTTCCCTTCGGAGAAGCCAGAATCGTCAACTGAGCGACTTTCAGGAGCTTGGCAAACCGCACGATCCCATGGAAAGCGTCGATGTCGACTTCACTCTCAAGAAAAATCGCGGCAGGACTGATTCGGCTGGCTTCCTTTAAAAGCCCGGCTGCCCATTCAGGATCGGCTGCTACCTTTGACGGCTTCAGCTGGTCAAAGGACTCGTTCAGCCAGACTTCAATTTTGTCGAAACCCAGTTCCTGAATCTGCAGGCAGGCTGCCGGGAACGCTAAATCCCACAGGCTTCGCGTTGATGCGGCAATATGCACTTGAACACTCCCTTTTCGTCATAAACACTGCTCTCACTGGGATTTGCGCCAAAATTCCTGGTTCGTGCCCCAGCAGTAAACAATCTCTGGACTGTATTCCGGACTTCCCGTTTCCGCAAGACCATCCAATCTTCCTCGCCATTGGTCTGTGGATTTGTAGGGATTTTGCACGATTCGCCGTTTGAACTGCCGATAACGGTTATCAGGGAGATTCTCAGTGTGGAGATCGACATCGCTAAGACGGTCGTGATCACACACCGGGGGACTCTTTGGCCCTTTTGCATGGAACGGAGAAGGGCGGTTTCGGGGGAAAACCAGGGAGTGAGTTCGATGCATCGTTGCACATTGGCAGTAATGCTTTCGGGGGCGATTGGAATTTTTGTCACCGGATGTTCGTCAACAACACCGGTCATGCGAGGGCAAAGTCCGCAGGAACCATGGGCCGCCGGCGCCGTGATGTCCGACGGATGCCCGATGTGCCAGTCCGCTACCGGACCTGGCGGGCAGATGGTTCATGCTCCAAACTGTGACCGCTGCCCGCGAGGACAACGCGGCCACAACGGGCACCTCAATCTGCCGTTTCATCCGGTTCACCGAAACTTTCACACGTATTCGGCACCACAGAACCTGATGTACCCGCCGGAAAATTCCGCTCCGGCGATGTACCAGTATCCTTACTACACTCATCGCGGACCGACCGACTTCTTCATGAAGTAGGCCTCTCACCACGACATCAGGCACGACTTTCCGCCACAAATACCGGAGCTCCACTTTGATCTGGAGCCCCGTGCCAGGTGGACCGTCCTGTGCAGTGAATCATCGGACATCGCTCTGCATCGAACCCGTGACAGGCCGCTCGAACATTCGAGCTGGCCTGTTCGTGTTTCATCGGTAGCGTATCCAGCCGGCCATCTGCCTATGATTGTGCGGTCGTCTGTACGATACTGCCGCTGGCCAAAATCAGGGCTTCGATTTCGTCGACACGCTCTTCACTGCGGCGGCTGGTTGGATTCGCAAACGTTATTCAGGTACGCTCGGCGATGCTCAATCCCAGGCATTCTCACCAGACAAAAATGAACGTGAGGATCCCATTAGCCGCGGTCCTGCTGCTGTCGGCAGCAACAACGGCGCTGGCCATCGCCCGACCTGATGAAGCGGCTAAAGCCAAAGACGCCCAAGCACCTCAGGCGGCAATCGTAAAGATTGTGCCACCGCTCCGACAAAAGCCACAAGCAGGTTCAGTTCTGCTTCGCAATGGCCTGATCTACAGCGGCATGTGCTCCCGAGCCACGACTCTGGCCCCCGTTCGTTTCAATCTCGGGCCGTCGGAACGGTTCGACCAGCAACTGGAAATGCGGCTGGTGGATCAGAAGGCGCGCGAAATCTACCTGCCCGTTCGGCGTAGTGAGTCGCCGTCGATGGACAATCTGGTGTGGCCCAATCTGACATTCAGCATCCGTCAGAAACGAATTGATCGAAAGGCGTTGCCGGCCGGTATTCCGGATCTCGGCCCGTTCGACTCCAAAGGCATCGCACGGGGAAAACTGCACCGGGCGAACGGCAAAGTGGAAGACATTCAGACGGGCATTGTCGCCATCAATGAGCTCTACGCCGAAGTCTTGTGCCTGACGCATGACTGGAGCTACTGCGTCGCATTTGATGCCATCCCACGAAATCAACTGGAGTCAATTCTGACACACGTTGACGATTTTCACAGCAAGCCGGATGTGCGTCTGAATCTTGTGCGAATGCTGATCAAGGCCAACTGTTTGCCCGAGGCCGCGTCATCGTTTGAAAAAGTGAAGGTTAATTTCCCCGAGCTTGCCGGTCGTCAGGATTATCAACAGCAGATTCGCGAACAGCTGGCCGGGCAGATTACAGCAGCCATCGAAGAACGTCGAAACGTGGGCCAGCACCAGCTGGCGGAAAATTACGCTCGCGTCCATCCAAAGAATGATCTCACACCCGAAACCATTGTTCGAGTCAATCAGTTGATTCGGTTTTACACCGACACGGACCAGCGCATCGATCATGTCCGAACGACGCTGGCCGCTTTGGCCGCACAGGTTGAGGACCCAAAGTTAAGGGAGTCCGTCAATCAGATTAATCGACTGGTGACTGGACAAATTGACGCGGACACGATCGATCGATTCGCCGCCTTTGAACTAGTCGCTCAGACGGTACCGCAGCCTCCGCAGGATGAAGCTGAAAAGCCGGACGCCGCGAAACCCGACGCGGCAATTGATGCGAATGGCGCTGCTGAAAATAAAGACGATGCTGAAAATGAGGATGACGATCGAGTGACGCCGGAGGAACTACTGGCCATGGGATTGTCGGGCTGGTTGATGGGGGCCGACAATACTCTGAAGAATCTGCGCGACGTTGTGTCGTTGTTTGATGCGCGGGAAGCCATTCTGGATTACCTGAGCACCGACGCAGCCGAAGCGGCGCAGCGTCAGGTTCTGGCCGATCGCATTTCCAAAATGGAAGGCGTGGGAATTGCCCGCGTGGCCGCAATTGTGCGCGGCCTGCCTGCAATCTCACCTGCTCGGATCGAACTGCCGCTGGCAGGATCTGCTGGCCAGTTCACGCTGGATTCCGGCGCCGACGGCATGGGCGCCGTCGGGATCGTTCCACCCGAGTACCATGAGACGCGGCAGTATCCGGTAGTCGTCGTCTTTCACGGCCACTTCGACACCGCAAAAAGCTGTCTGACCTGGTGGCAGAATCAGGCGGAAAAAAATGGCTACATCGTTGTTGCACCTGAGTGGCGCATGGAAAGCGAAGAAAGTGCAGCCGGTGGCGAAGCCGGCTATGGCGCTTCAGCCGAAACTCATGCCAGGTTTCTGACCTTTGTTCGGAAGCTGAAGAAGAGTCTGCGCATTGATGATGATCGGCTGTTTGTCGCTGGTCACGATCTTGGCGGCGAAGTGGCGATGGACATGGTCACTTCGCATCCGGATCTGTTCGCCGGGATTGTTTCTATCTGCAGCGCAGGACGTCGTCATCTGCAATGGACGGCTCCCAATGCAATTCTGCTACCATGGTATGTCGTCATGGGAGATTCGCAGGGCGACTGGTTCGAACGCATGGGAATCCTGTCCGCGCGACTGTTCAAACGCGACGACGAAATGGACATCGATTACGACATGGTCTTCGTAAAATATCCGTTCCGTGGTCTGGAACGGTACGCAGAAGAAGCGGACGATGTCTTTCAGTGGATGGCCCGACAAACTCGCGTTCGACAGCCGGAGAAAGTCTACGCCAAAATTCTGCGCAGCACTGATCTGCATTGGTCGTGGATCAGCCTGAAATCCTTACCGCCCCAGTACGCTCAGCTGGATGCTCCCAGCAACCCTTTTAATGGCGCATACCGACCTGCTGAACTGAATGTCCGACGTGATGACAAAAATCTGATTCGCATTCGATTCGCCCCATCCGATCTGTCTCTGATGCTGGCGCCGGATATACCCGGCCTCGATGTGAGTAAACCCATTCGAATCGCCAGCGGAAAGAAGACGATCAGCGTCGATTACCGGCCCGAGATCAGCCATCTTCTGGATGAGCTTTATCGCACTGGCGATCGAAGTCGGCTGTGCTACATGCGAATCGATGTGACAAAGTAAAATTGTGCCAGGGAGGCCTCTTGTCCAGACGACCGCGAATTTCCGTAGTGCTGACCTGTGAGCATGCGGGCCATCAGATCCCGGCTTCTGTAAAAAAGTATTTTGTCGGTGCTGAGGAAGTTCTCCAAAGTCATCGAGGCTGGGATCCTGGAGCCTTGCCGCTGGCTCGACAGTTCGCATCACAACTGGGGGTGCCTCTGGCTTTTTCGACGGTTTCCCGGCTGGTGGTCGAACTCAATCGTTCCGCCGGTCATCCACGACTGTTTTCGGAGTTCACTCGCGAACTTCCTGCAGATCAGCGCACGCGACTGTTTGAGCAATACTGGACGCCCCATCGCACGGCCGTGGAACAGGACATTGCAAAAAAGATAGCGAGTGGCAGCAGTGTGGTTCACCTTTCCGTGCACACGTTCACTCAGTACTTTGGCACGGAAGTCCGCACGACCGATATTGGACTGCTCTACGATCCTCGACGAACAGGCGAACGTCATCTGTGTTCCGCATGGCGCGACGAATTGCAGGCGGCCTGTCCGGCGTGGAAGATTCGCCGCAATCATCCGTACAAAGGCAGCTCCGACGGTTTTACGACATCGTTGCGAAAACGGTTCGACGCGGAACAGTACCTCGGGATCGAGCTTGAAGTCTGTCAGAAGTTTTTTCTTACCGGTGGTCCGGGCTGGAAAAAAATTCTTACGGTCGTCCCCGAAACCTTTCAGCGGACTCTTCAGGATTTCAGCCCGCGATCGTGAATGAGCCCCGCATTTTTGCCATCCTGGACGTAGCCACGGACGCACACCTCGATGCATGATTACTGATGGTGACTGAATTTTTTCGGTTTTTCATTCCTCTCTGTTGATTTAAGTCGCGACCATGACTGCCACAAATCGCCCTGTCGTCTGCTCCTTCGAAAGTCGCCGTGCAGAAGAAATGTGTTCGCTCATTGAACGGCAGGGCGGCCAGGCATTGTCAGCTCCGTCAATGCGTGAAATCCCGATTGAACACAATCCGGTCGCCATTGAAATTATCGGGAACATCATTGCCGACAAATTTCCGGCCGTCATTCTTCTGACCGGCGTCGGTACGGAAGCGCTGTTTGATGTGGCTCGCACACAGGGACTTTACGACTCTTTACTGGAAGGCCTGAAGCGAACAACGCTGATTATTCGAGGCCCCAAGCCGGCGGCGGTGCTTGGTAAAGTCGGACTGAAGTATGCGGTTCGTGCGCCGGAGCCGAATACCTGGCGAGAACTACTGGGAGCCATCGATCAGGCGGGTGTCGACCTGAAAGATCAGGACGTTGTTGTGCAGGAATATGGTCTTCCCAATCTGCGTTTTTATGGGGAGCTGCAAAGCCGCGGGGCGAAAGTCACGCCGTGTCCCGTTTATCGCTGGGCGTTGCCGGAAGATCTCGGCCCGTTGAAGAATGCATTGCAGAAAACTGCTGACGGACTTGTGGACGCCGTGATGTTTACCAGCGCCAATCAGGTCAGCAGCCTCCTGTCCGTGGCTTCAGATATGGGAGTGCTCGATGCCTTTCGCGCAGCCGTCGCCGGCCGGACGGTTCTGGCATCGATTGGTCCGACTTGCACCGAAGCGCTTGTCGACAACGGATTTCCCGTGCACGCCGAAGCCAGTCCGCCAAAGATGGGCCAGCTGGTTCGTGTGACCCTGGAAGCCTGTCTCCAGCGCCGAGGCTGATCGGGCAAGCGGACTTTCACAAATCCGTTGCACAATCAAGTCCCGGTTCCGAAATTACATCGCGAGTCACGCGGCTCGCGAGACGGCTGGAGCGGCCGGACGCACGGTTCCGGTGGATGCCACTTCCATGGCCATGATTTCCTGAGCCATCGCCATGTAATCCACTGCTCCCGAGCATGTCGGTGCGTAGTCGATGATTGACTGCCCGAAGCTGGGTGCTTCTGCCAGCTTAATGTTGCGTCGAATCTTCGTCTTGAAGATTCTTGCAGACGCCCACGGCGTATCGCCATCGCTGGACTGCAGGAACTGCTTCAGATCTTCCGTCACGTCAGCGGCCAGACGTGTTCCGGATTCGTACAGGCACATCATGATCCCGGTGACTCGCAGATCGCGATTCAGGCGGCGTGTGACCAAAGCCGTTGTTTCAAAAAGTTTCGAAAGCCCCTGAAGAGCGAAGAAGTGCGGCTGCAGCGGGATAAAGACTTCATTCACCGCCGTCAGCGCGTTGATCGTCAGCATGCCCAGCGACGGCGGACAGTCCATTACGACATAGTCAAAACGGTTCTGCTCTTTCCAGTGCTGCATCGCATTCCTCAGAAAGAACTCGCGGCCCTGAACGCCGGCCAGTTCCACTTCCGTGGCGGCCAGATCAATGTTGGCAGGAACCAGGGACAGATTTTCTCCCACCAGTTGTCTGGTGTGATCGAGTGTCGTCTGCTGTGTGAAGACGTCATAAACAGTGGGCATGTCCGGTCCGGCTTCAACGCCTACATGAAAGGACGCATGACCCTGCGGATCAAGGTCCATCAGACACACTCGCCGACCTTCACGAGCCAGTGCTGCCGCCAGATTCACGCTGGATGTTGTTTTGCCAACGCCGCCTTTTTGATTCATTACTGCGATACTGCGCATGGATCGGAGTCCTTCGCCCGGTGTGAACTGAATTCAGGGTGCTGTGTCCAGAGGGAGTCCTGTGGAGAGCCTGAATCTAGCTTCAGACAGAGTTCGTCAGAAGATCAGGTGACCTGATGTCTTTCTTCCGCCCACTCTTTTGCAGCAGATTCTGCCGAAGGGTCGGAGAGCCGGACAAGTTGACGGGCTTGCGGGCAACGCCGTTCAGCAGAGTTTGCCGCAGTTACATAGCAAAGGACACGGGTTCGCTGACGGCTTGCGTTCTGGCCTGTCACGCTCCGACAACCATGGGACTCACCACGGTTGCCGGGGAACATCGCCACCGCCTGCCGGTTCCAGAAGTCCTGACAGGCGCGCTTCATATTGAGTCTGACAATTGGATCAGGCCATGCGGACCGCGGCGGCAGTCTGAAGACTGAGCAGGCGAGCGGTCTGGTCAAACAGCCGCTGTGCATCGACCACGGAAACCACGTTCACGTCGCTCAGTTGGCCGGCCGTCCGAGTGAATGCGTCGGCGCACGATTGCCAGAACGCCGCTGAATTCTGTCGCTGGGTAAGTTGAATCCGGGCCTGCGTAATCAGGGCTGACAATTCATGCACAGCGGTTCTGAGGGGTTCTGACGAAACGGTTGAGCCGGCTGTCAGTTGTTCAGTCAGTGCCACACACTGCTGCTGCGACTGAGTCAGCATTTCCGCCAGTGATGCGGTCGGTGCATCAGCCATTAAAGAGGACAGGGCCGTTACCGAACTGCCGGCTGCAGAGAAGACGGCGAGAGTGCGGAGGAAGTTTCTTCGATTCATATTTTCTGCTCCTGTTCGTTTTGACCATTGAAGCCACAATCACCTTCGAGCTCGCAGTTGATGACGTCAATCATCTGCCGCAGTCGACCCACTTCTTTTCGCTTGAGAATCAGACTCAGTCGCGGAAGATCGGCCAGATGAGCATCATCAACCTCCAGCCGATGAACGGCCGCTCGCTCAATTTTACCACTCATGCAGATGTCTGAAAACTCGTCATTCAGTCGTTCCAGCAATTCATCGGGCGGATTCACATGCAGACGCAGCACAAGGCGGTCGCGGATAAATCGCATGCTGTTGTAGACGCTGTAGAATCCGAGGATCTCATCGACGGCCTCTTCCACATTGTCTGTCACTTTGAACAGTGACAGGTCGCCGGGCGAGATCAGTCCGTTGTCCAGCAGTTCGTCGCGAATGTACTTCAGAAACGCTGACCAGTAGGTTCCGCCGGGTTCATCCAGCATTACCATCGGCATCAGGTCACGCTTGCCTGTCTGGACCAGCGTCAGACTTTCAAAGGCTTCGTCCAGTGTTCCGAAGCCGCCCGGACAGCTGACGATCGCATGCGCCTCTTTCACAAACATCAGTTTGCGAGTAAAAAAGTATTTCAGATTCACAAGCTTGGGGTCGCCGGCGATGACAGGATTAGCTTCCTGTTCAAACGGAAGCAGAATATTCAGCCCCATCGCCATGGCTCGCCCACAACCGCGAAGAGCCGCCTCCATGATGCCGCCACCGGCACCCGTCACGACCATCCAGTTCTCTTCCGCCATGCGCCGGCCAAAAGCTTCGGCGGTTGTAAAACACGGGTTCTCAGGCTTCGTTCGAGCGGAACCGAAGACCGTGACCTTTCGATTGACACGGTACGGGGCAAAGACCTTGAATGCGTATCGCAGTTCTCGCAGAGCACGGCTGAGAATCTTCAGGTCGCCGCGAGTCGCCTTGTCTTCCGCCAGTTTGTCGGCCGTCTGTTTGATCTCGTCGATTAACTCGGCATGGTGCTTCAGTTCCGAAACGTGCTCAATCACGTCCATTTCAGACTGATGAGGATGCTTCAACGGGTGTCGCTTTTGCACGGCGAATGGCCTCCTGGCGTTTAAAATTCCTGACATGTCGCATCAGCTTTGTCTGCCGGGGCTCTTCTTTCAAAGGACGGAATGTCAGACACCGAAAATGCGCAGGATGCTTCAACTCCCTCTGACACAGACCTGCTTTTGAAAATCAGCTTAACAACGCCTGCATCGCTTCTTCACGAGTTTTATAAATCGCCCAGATTGTGTCGAGTGCCGTGATTCGCAGCAATTCCAAAGCCATGTCGCTGGCTCCGCAAAGGACCAGTTCCCCGCCCTTTTTCTTGACAAATTTATGGCATCGCAGCAGCAGGGCCAAAAACACGGAACCAAAATAGCCCACTTTACTCAGATCAACGACAACCATCGGGGCTTCCTGGTCTGCCAGCGGTTCCATGACCAGGTCGGCGGCCTGCTCAACAAGATCCCAGTTCAGCGATTCGACACTGGATGCTGGAGTGACCAAAACCGTGTTCCCATGCCACTCGATTTGAAAACTGTCGAGTACTTCTGACACGATAGCACCTTTTCTGAGCTGAGATCTGAAAAGCCGACTTTACGATTCACCGCGTGAAATCATTGCCGACACGGCTTTCGCATCAACATAATTTCTTGCGGGAAAGCCGCAGCCTAATGCAATCCTGACAGCGCGGAAAGCATTCCGACGGACAATTCACTTTCCATTCGCGTGTGCGGCCCCAAATTGGTGGGCACGTTCAGGCCGTTCAACACGTTCTCGTTATCCTCGGCTTCGCTGTTGCGGAGCGGGAATACCCTATAGAATGCCGTCAGTCCCGAATGGATCCGAGCCATCGGCTTAGCCGCCTTTTGCGGTAATCACTGCGGCTCGTGATCAGCGAACGTTGACGCTTCGGTGGTGACTGTCGAAATCCTCGGCGGGAACAGTCAATCTCATCTTCGGTTTTACGAAAGCATTGCCCCATGAACGGTATTCAGGTCCTGACGGCTTCTCTCGAATCATCACGGAAAATGATCGAATGGATTGTCTCCGATTTTTCTGACTCAGAACTTCTCGTGCGCCCCGTTCCCGGTGCCAACCATATCGCATGGCAGCTTGGGCACCTGATTGCTTCAGAGCGCAGCATTGTTTTGGGTCAGATTCCGTCTCCGAACATGCCTGAACTACCGGCCGGATTTGAAGCCGCTCATAGCAAGGAAACAGCGGGCTCGGATGATCCGAGCGCATTTCTGTCTCGATCGGAATATGTCGCCTTGCTGGGCGGCATGCGTGAAGCGACCATCGCCGAAGTCTCAAAGTTGACCGAGACCGATCTGGATCGGCCGACGGAAGGCGGGCTGGCTTCATTCTGTCCGACACTTGGAAATGCCATCGGTCTGCTCAGCGACCATATCATGATGCATCTGGGGCAAGTGACCGTCGTTCGACGCAAACTTGGAAAGCCGGTTCTGTTTTAAAGAGGCTCTGACAAAAGTGGGACAGGCTGCCTCCCTGCCTCATTATTCCCAGCATTTTTCGCAAGATGCGGGAGCCAGTCCCAGTTTTGTTAGGCGTTCTAAATTATAAGACCGTATAACTGGATGGTAAAAAACGAATCCGATCGTGAGGATCTTATCCGCGAGGCTGTTGCTCTGCCTGAACGGACGGAGCTGCGCGTGGCTGGCTTTGAAGAACCTGTCACCATTGGATTTCGAGCCAACTCGGCGATGAGCGTTTTCATCGGACAGGATCCGGTCTACCAGTTTGATCCTGCCAGCCGGCTTCGTCGCGCTTATGTTGACGGTTTTCTTTATCGGAGCCAGCATCAGACGCTGGCTCAGTTGCAGCGAGTTCGAACGGAGTCTGGAACTCAACTGCTGCGTCACGATTTGACCGCCGACGAACTGGCCGCTTTTCGAAAACTAATGGTCAGCCGACTAACGATGCTCCAGTGTCAGATGACCTCCCGCCTGGCGGTCGCCCTGCGCACTGTGCCTGAACAAGTTGATCTACTGCCAAAGATCATCACGACCCTCAATAACGTGATTCATGTCACAGACTGGCTGGCGCCTCAGATTGGTAGGCGATAGTAACAGACGGCCAAACACTAACGCCCAAATACCGCCTACGATTTCCGTTGCAATCAGGAAAACTGGTCAATGATCGCTGTTGCATCTGCCTCGCCGACAATTGTATGGCATCATAGGCCGACGTGGCGACTCTGGTCACGCTGCTGAATCGTCCCGACCGCCGCGTCCGGCAGGAATCTCAGTCTGAACTGGTACGACGAAAGGCAGCTCACGAATTAATGCCGGCGGCCCAATCACCGGATCATGACGTGTCGGCCCGTCACGGTCTCTGGGGATGCTGACAACCGGGCCTTGCTTCCGTTGAAGGCATGAATCGGTCGGCCGAACTGCTTCTGCATGTCATCACAGATGAGTCCCATGGGTACTCGGATGAACTTCAGACATCAGCGGTTCACCGACCGTCCATTCGCGACCGTTACGGATCACCTTTCGGTACAACGTGTCGCGCTCCACCGGAACACGCCCGGCTTCGAGAATCAGCCGATGCAGCTGATCGACCGTCATTCCTTCCGGAGTCTTTGCCCCGGCGTCGTGATAAATCAGTTCGTGTACCACCGTGCCATCGATATCATCTGCACCGTAACTGAGCGCCAGCTGCGCCGTCTGCTCACCCAGCATAATCCAGTAGGCCTTGATGTGATCGAAGTTATCCAGCATCAGCCGCGACAGAGCGACCATTCGCAGATCGAACAGACCATCCGGCTTCTGAATTGAAGAAAGCTCGGTGTTCTCAGGATGGAATGCGAGAGGAATAAAGGTCTGAAATCCGCCGGTTTCATCCTGCAGCTTGCGAAGACGCAGCAGATGATCGACTCGGTGCTTCGCTTTCTCGACATGGCCATACAGCATCGTGGCATTGGAACGCAGGCCCAGTTCATGAGCCGTTCGGTGTACGTCAAACCACACGTCACTGTCTGCCTTGTGCTCACAGATCTCGCGCCGCACCTCTTCGTCAAAAATCTCAGCGCCACCACCCGGCATGCTGCCCAGGCCGACTTCTACCATCTGCTCAAGCACCCAGCGAATCGGCTTCTTTGTGATAAAACTGAACCAGCTGATTTCGACAGGAGTCCATGCTTTGACATGAATCTCCGGACACGTCTCATGGATCACCTTCACAACATTAAGGTACCAGTCAAAACTCTTTTTGTGATGCAAACCGCCCACCACATGAATTTCCGTCGCTCCCGCCGCTCGTCCTTCCAGAACTCGCTGGCGAAGCATCTCATCCGTAAACGTATAAGCCTTTTCGTCCTTCAGATCCGCTCTAAACGCACAGAAGCGACAGCGGTACACACAGACGTTGGTTGGGTTCAGATGAATGTTGGTGTTGTAGTACGCGAGGTTGCCATTTCTGCGTTCGCGGACCGTGTTGGCGAGTTGCCCCAGCACATGCAGATCAGCCTTCTCGTCCAGCAGAACGCCGTCTTCAAACGACAGACGCTGTCCGGCAAGGACCTTGTCGGCGACGGCACGAATTTGCGGATCGGAAATGGAAAGAGTCATAGTGATTGCTTTAACTCAAATCGTTGCAAATAGGTTTTCCGGAAGTTTTAAAACACCCACACATCAAGACAACCGAGTACCAGAATTCCGAAGCTGATGATGGCGTTGACATTGAAAAATGCCACATTCACGCGGTTCAGATCGTCCGGCCTCACAATCCAGTGTTCATACAACAGCAGGCCACTGATCGCCACGGTGCCAACTAGAAAGACAGGACCGAGGGCCGCCATCCACCACAACAGCAACAACATAACAATGGTGATCAGATGACTAAAGAACGCAATTCGCAGCGCCGCACGAACTCCCAGGCGAGCCGGGATACTGTGCAATTGTTTTTTTTGATCGTAGTCCGCGTCCTGACAGGCATAAATAATGTCAAAGCCGCCAACCCAGAAAAAGATCACGCCGGCCAGCAGTGCCGGGATCAGAGCGAACTCATCACGCACAGCAATCCACGCGGCAATAGGCGACATCATCAGCGCAGCGGAGAGCCAGTAATGACACAGGCTGGTCCAGCGCTTCGCCAGAGAATAGCCCAGCAGGAACAGCAGTACCGGCATCGACAGATACAATGGCAGTTGCTTCGGAAGAAAGATGGCCGTGGCTGCAACAAAAAACAGACTCATGACGATCGTAAACAACGTGACTGCCTGAACAGACAACAACCCGGCGGGAAGGTGTCGTCTGGCCGTCCGAGGATTGTCTGCATCGACATCGCGGTCGACGAGTCTGTTAAAAGCCATCGCGGCCGAGCGAGCCGTCACCATACAGACCAGAATCCCGATGAGGTCCTGCCAGCGAAAAACACTGTCTGGCTGCGACCATGCAATCACAGCAGACAACAACGCAAACGGCAACGCGAAAATCGTGTGGCTGAAGCGGATGAGTTCCAGAAAATGTCGAGCTTTGGAAAGCATGGTGATAAAAATGTGAGATGGAAACTTGGCCGAGACACCAGGGGCACTGGCAGCAGAAATGCCCAGTTCGCACTTCGCCCGCTGCATTGGTGTCATACCGCAGCTTACGTCCCGATGTAACGCGAATACAAAGATCTGGCAACGGCCGGATCGCTGGTGCCGCGAATGATAGCTCGCCCGTCGGGAAAAATGGTCAGCTCAATGGGATTCTCATCTGCCGCTCGCGGCATGATCACCCTTATGAGAAACGGATTGGACGTTACCTGACCCGCAGTTGCCAGCCGAGCTGCCAATTCTGGCAGCGGAAGCTGCAGTTTCTCAGCCGGAGTGACCTGCACGGCATTTCGCCCGCAAAGAACAGTCGACGCGGAACGCTGAGTGCCATGCAGCCAAAGCCGCTCACCCTGATGACAGGCCGGACAACCGGAAGAATCTCGAAGTCGACCAACATCAATGGATCTGAATGTCCCCGCCCACACATCGACGATGGTCAGTTTGCGTTCTACCTGATCGGCCTGCCCGACCAGAATCCGCAACGCCATCGCTGCCTGCAGCGACGCAACCACGTTGACAGCCGGCCCCAGCACGCCCGCAGTGTCACACGTTTCCGTGGAACCGGGGGGTGGAGGCGATTGCATCAGACACCGCAAACAGGCGGACTGATGCGGAAAAATTGGCATGACCTGACCGACGCTGCCCGTACATCCGGTGAAGATCCACGGAATGTTTTTCTCCAGTGACACGTCGTTGATCAGATAGCGGATCTCGAAATTGTCGGTGCCATCCAGGATGAGCGACACCCGGCTGGCCAGTTCCGCAATGTTCGTATGATCGACATCGGCGACAATCGGTTCGATGGTGATTTCGGAGTTCACTCGGCGAAGTCGTCGCTCCGCTGCAATGACTTTGGGAAGGTGGTCGGCCACATCCTGCTCATCAAACAGAATCTGACGCTGCAGATTACTCAGCTCCACAAAGTCACGATCCACTATCCGAACATGGCCGACGCCCGCTCGCACCATCGCATCGGCCAGCACACATCCCAGCGCACCACAGCCGACAAGCAGTACGCGCGCTTCGGAAAGCCTCTGCTGACCGTCCTCACCGATTCCGGCGAACAGCATCTGTTTGTGATAGCGAGACATTGTCACGAGCGCAAACCTGTTGTCGTTGTCGACGAAAAATGCAGCTTCACGAATTCGATGGATTCGCTTCGGAGGTTCAGCCATTCTACCGGACACGATCCTGAAACATGAGTGAACCAGGGATCAATCCTCCCGGCGGCCACAAGTTCATCGATCGAAGTGGCAACCGGGGCACACGACTTCGCCAGAATCATCCGCGCGGCCGGCCAGCGAACGGCGGTCCAGAGGGCGATTGAATCACTCGTAACATCCCACGTCTGCGGCAGTCGCTCAACACCACTCCGACCTTCTTCAGTCTTCAAAAACGCCCAGGCATTCA
Source organism: Planctomycetaceae bacterium (assembly GCA_041688565.1). GTDB lineage: Bacteria > Planctomycetota > Planctomycetia > Planctomycetales > Planctomycetaceae > SXXK01. The sequence continues at coordinate 5,429 of JBDNHX010000031.1, read as the reverse complement.
GAACGGCAGTCCGCCGTTCGGCCCAAACAGCGGCCGCCTGTTCGCGATTGGTGACAAGCTTCAGAAACGGGGCAAGCCGAGCCAGCATCACGGCATTGTCGCTCATAGCTGAGATGGCTGCCCAATGAGCTGCCTCGTGTGATAACGAAAACTTCTCACCCAGTCGGCCGATCAAATCGGCGCCGGCGCCGCCACCAACGACGATAAGGACAGGGCTCGCCTGCAGCGCTTCCAAAGCCCCCCGCAGCCGGCTGATTAAGTCGGCACACGTCAGCAGACTGCCGCCCAGCTTCAGAATGACCGGTTGATTGCTCACAGAAGAACGCCTTGGTGCAAAATCGAATAAACCCGCGACGCAAGGTTACGAGCGGCTCAGTGACTCAGCATCAAACGCCACGCCCCGCCGCATCAAACGCCACCGAGTTCATCTCGGGGGTTCATACCGACTTTGCACCAGCATCTAAATCACCCGCCCACTGAATCACTCCCGCTGACGAGCAAACAACTCCGCGTCGCTAATCAATGATCTTGCTGATCGGATATTCAACAATTCCGCGAGCCCCCGCCTGTTTGAGCTGCGGGATTGTCGTGCGGACAAGGCTTTCGTCGACGATGGTATTCAGTGCCACCCAGTCCGGATCAGACAAATGCGAAACTGTCGGCGTCTGCAATGCCGGCAACATTTTCAGAACGGCATCAAGATCCTGAGTGCGGACATTCATCATCAGGCCGACCTTGCCTTCAGCCTCAAGACAAGACTGCAGCATCAGAGCGATATTGTCGATCTTCGATTTGGTCCAGTCGTCTTTATAGGCCTTGTGATTGGCAATAAAGCGGGTCGTGCTCTGCAGCACTTCGTCCATGATTCGCAAATTGTTGGCTCGCAGAGAACTGCCGGTTTCCGTGACTTCCACAATCGCATCGGCCAGCTTCGGTGGCTTCACTTCCGTCGCGCCCCAAGAAAATTCGACGCTCGCTTTTACGCCATGTTTTTCCAGAAAGCGAGTCGTTAGACCAACGGCTTCTGTGGCAATGCGTTTGCCTTCCAGATCCTTTACGGTTTTGATCGGTGACTCTTCCGGAACGCACAGCACCCATCGCACAGGACGCCGGCTGACTTTGGAAAACAGCAGCTCACAGACCTGATGCACATCCGCGTTGGTTTCCAGAATCCAGTCATAGCCTGTAATCCCGGCGTCCAGAATTCCGTTCTCTACGTAGCGAGCCATCTCCTGAGCGCGAATCAGCATGCACTCAATTTCCGGATCATCCACTGTTGGAAAGTAAGACCGCGGAGCAAATTTAATGTTGTAACCGGCTCGACTGAACAATGCCGCGGTGGATTCCTGCAGACTGCCAGCCGGGATGCCTAACTTCAAAACTCGACCTGACATGGTTTCAAAACCTTCAATTAAACGGAACGCACCACGGAATCACGGTCGTCTGCCGATTTAACGGAACGACTTTATTTGCCATACACGGCTTTGGGGTCAAACACTCGTTCCCCTTCAACGGCAAACTGCTGAGTCTGAGGGTCGATGCGGCGAAAGAAGCAACTGCGGAATCCTTCGTGACATGCCGCTCCGCCAATCTGGTTCACCTTAACCAGCAGTGTGTCGCCGTCGCAGTCAAAGTAGATGGCATGCAGTTCCTGCACGTTGCCGCTTTCCTCACCTTTTCGCCAGAGCTTCTTGCGACTGCGGCTGTAGTAAACCACCCGCCCCGTGCGCAGAGTCTCTTCGTAGGACTCTTTATTCATCCATGCCATCATCAGGACATCACCTGTCGCAGAATCCTGCGCGATGGCCGGGATGAGTTCATTCTTTGAAAAGTCAGGACCAGTCACTTCAGCCATGAGAGAAAGCCACATTCAGATCACAGCGGCTACAGCTTTCGCCGTCACCTGCCAGGTCGCGTAAATTCGCCGGGAATCAATTCGAGTTTGCGTACGGTACCGTCCGCGGCGATCGTTCTCCACCTGCGACACAACCCGAGCCCCCGGTTGCCGAACATTTCTGCATTCCACCCGGAATTTGAAGCAACTATTGCGTCCGATCTTCCAGCAATCCGCCATTCCAAAGAGCGAGAATCCCCCCGAATCCCTTCCCTCAGATCCGCTTTGCGGGACCGCTCTAAAACAAAAAGGACCGGAAGCATTTCGCGTCAGGTCCTTCAGACTGTTCAAGTTGCCTTCGTTTTCAGGTCATGAAAACTAATAACCCGGCCAGGACTCGAAGAGGTTGCGTCAGACACTGGGGAAACGGCACATTCTGAAAACGGTGGCCATTCAGGTGGCCAGTTTGGAAAAGATCCTGAAACGGTGGCCCGTTTGAAGGTGCGGGCGATAGCTGACCTGAATCAGGCCCTTGCCAGTTTGAAGGCGTGGCAGCAAATCGCGACAGCGGACGTAATAAAGGCGACGGCCGACGTCTTAGCAGATTTGCGGAACCACCTAGAGGAACTCTAACAGTCAGGATTCTCAGGCGAGACGCTTAAGAGTTGCGTTGAAAGTAGTGACTTGATCAGGTGTTCCATTTCTTTCACATCCACTTCAGGACGGCGCTCGTCCCAAGCCGCATCGGCGGCATCAATGGCACCGTAATACGGATTCTTGTCTCGCAAGATGAGGTCAGGAATAGTAGGAAAGCCAGGCAACTCCATCTTGTATCCGATGGAGAGGGCCAAGTAAGACAGCGCCCTTGATGTTCGACCGTTGCCATCGCCAAATGGATGAATCCAATTCAATCGCCACATGAGGTAGGCAGACACATGGATCGGATCGTCCGTATGGTCATTTGCGTAGTCACACATTCTGCCGACAAGCACAGGGACTTGGTCAAAATGCGGTGGCAGATGTTTCGAGTTCTTAATTTCGACGCGGTGACGCCGGAATTCACCGGCAGACGACCAAAGACCATCAATGGCAAACCATTGAAGGCGTTTGATGGTATCGGGACTCAACTTGAAGTCCCATTTCTCTTCCCGAATAATACGAAGAACCTCGTCAAACTGCCGCAGCCCATTCTGGGCTTCTTTATCGGCAATCTGGCGAGGATCAGTGATTAGTTGAATGTGGGAGGGGTGGTCTTCAACCGATGTGCTGCGCCGGTCCATCGACCTGTCCTCTGAGCAACTGAGAGGCGCGGCGGACGGTTTCACGAGTTATTTCATTGTTTTCAAACTTGGTATTGCCATACGCAAAACTCTCTCGCTGCTGATCACGCTGGGCGTCAGTCATTTTTGTGTGGCGAGCGGTCGCGATGAGTTCTTCCAAAGAAGCCATATTGATTCCATTTTTTGAAGGTGGTTGTGATAGAGGCTGAGTTGTTCGGCAAATGCCGTTTCATGTCAACCTGAGATTCTCGATTGGCACGTCCAGTAATGGTCTAAGACGACTCGGGGAGATACTCCAAACCACGCCAGTTAAGCGGCCAACCGAGCACAGTCTACATCGACATTTCGCATTTGCACGTCAGTCGGAGATTTGTCGAACAATTGTCGAACAGCGTTACAACAATTCAATGCCAGACTGCCCACTCTGCGAGTGTGAACGCCCATATATATGGAATGATCGGCACGAACGGCTGAACCGTCCTTCAAATCACAGACCGCCACTGCCTACCGAAAACAAATCATAAAGCGGGTGGCCGGTCGTTTTGAGTTCACCGGAACCTCCCGTAAGCTGTCCGTCTGAATTCCCACATACGGCCCTTTCGAAGTGAACCGGACACGATGACCCCAGAAGACTTCATCACGCGTTGGCAGCGAAGCGGCGGGGCGGAGATGGCGAACAGCCAGTCGTTTCTGAAAGAACTCTGTCTGTTGCTGGGGGTGCCCGAACCGAACCCCACGGAAGCCGACGAATCGACAAACACCTATGTTTTCGAAAAGGCCGTGAACCTGAACAACGGGGACGGGACATCGTCAACCGGGCGCGTGGACCTGTACCGGCAGAAGACTTTCGTTCTGGAATCCAAACAGGGAGCCGAACGGTGGGCGAATGAACTGGCGGAAGCCCTGGCCACTGTCACGAAGCAAAAGAAGCATCGGATACAGCATCTGACGAAGCCGGAAACGCAGGCGGCCCTGAAAGCTGTTTGACAGGATTGGCACCAAACGCCCACAATCCCAAGCAGGCTGGCCGGTCGTCGCCCTGAGGGATAACGTCGCGATCCATGAACCAACTTCAGATGTCGTCATTCATCCACGGGCGTCCACTTCAAGAAACCACTTTTCATGATCACCGGTGAAATCAAGAGTCAAGTGGACGGCATCTGGAATGCGTTCTGGACGGGCGGGATTTCGAATCCGCTGGAGGTGTTGAGCAGATCACGTATCTGCTGTTCCTGAAGCGGCTGGATGATCTGCAGACGCTGGAAGAGAACAAGGCGACTCGACTGAAGAAGCCGATGGAACGGCGAGTGTTTCCGGAAGGGAAAGATCCTAAGCACCCGTGCATAATTTTCTTCGTTTAACGGCAAGCCGAAGGCGTCGATTTTCTGTTAATTTGCCTACGCCTCCGGCTCGCCGTTAAACGAATTATGCCCAGGAACTTGCGCGTGGGTGCTTAGTGTCGCCTTTTGCTCCGCAAAAGTAGCGCAACTTTCGCAGAGCGAAAGGCGACACTGAAGGAACCGGGGGATGTTGAAGTGAAGATTCGTGAAGTCCTGGCAATTGTCAACGAGATGTAGCGACAGGGCGTCGTGGAACGATACGCTGTTGGTGGAGCCGTGGGAGCGACGTTTTATCTGGAGCCCGTGGCGACTCTGGACGCGGATATCTTTGTCGCCTTCAAACCGGAACCTGGTCAGCTGCTGATCACACCTCGGGCAATTTTCGATTTCCTGCTACCGCTCGGAGCGACGCTGGAGGGAGAATACATCGTGTTTGCAGGCTGGCCGATCCAGTTTCTGCCTCCGACCGGCCCATTGGCCGAGGAAGCTCTTGTAGAGGCCCGCGAATTTGATGTGGATGGAGAAACCGCCCGCGTGTTGAGTGCCGAACACCTGGCGGCACTGGCGTTGGAAACAGGTCGTGCGAAGGATAAAGCACGGCTGGTACAGTTTGTGGAATCCGGTGCCCTGGACGCTGAGAAATTCTCGGCCATTTTGGCAAGGCACGGGCTCACGCAGAAATGGCAAACCTTTCAAAGGCAGATGCTGGAATGACCACAGCTGAAATGGAAAGAATTCTGAAGAGTAAGCAAGCGATGCGAAGCCGCCTTGCTGCACTTCCGATTTGTGAAAAGCTTCGTCTCCTGGATGAACTGCGTGAACGAGCCGTCACGCTTGCAGCCAGTCGAGACGTGGCGAAGAAACAGGAAGCAACGTCGTGATTCAGACAACTATTGACTCACCACGTGGGCAAAGACCGGGAATCCGTCAGCGTATGAATGACGAACGAACCAGTGTCGCCTTTCGCTCTGCGAA
>JBDNHX010000239.1:0-10006 GCA_041688565.1 Planctomycetaceae bacterium | reverse complement strand
TCGTTGATTGCGGTTTTCGTCGAATCGCTGGATTCTCCTGGTGCCCTGTCTCCATACCGATCGTTGAATCGAGTCAGTACTTCGAGTCGCTTGTTTCCCCGGACGTTGGCGATCCCTTCCGGGAATGCCAAATACGGGTCCTTCTCACCGGGACCTCCGACGAAGTAGGCTTCACAGGTTTGGCCAAGATAACTGGCACGAGCCGCGCGACCACTGATCGAGACAAAGGATGGCAGATCACCCAATTTTGGTTTCTCATGCACAACGACCGAGCCGAATCCCGGATGCACAATATTAGGCGTTGACTGGTAACTGGTCTGGACGTTGTAGGTTCCCAGTCCATGATCCGCCTGTGTGCCAGCGATGGATCGCACGATCGCACAATTGTGCATCTGCTGGGCGAGCTGCGGAAAGATCTCTGATATCTGAAGCCCCGGCACGGATGTTGAAATCGGCTTGAATTCACCCTGAGTTGGGCGTCCTGGTTTTGGATCCCACGTATCGAGATGACTCATTCCCCCGCCGTTCCAGAAGAAGATCACATGTTCGGCTTTTGTCTCTGCGGTCGTACCGGCGTGGGCGAGCAGATCGCAGAGCGGTAAACCGAACAGGGTCGCGCCGGACGCCCCCAGCATCGAACGACGGCTCGTACGGTATCCATGACATGACTTCATCAGCGGACTCCTTTTCAACTTTGGAAAATAGACAGTACTCGATTGAAGCGACCGCGCGGAGCGGAATAGTCCACTCTGCTGGTTGCTAAAATAAACGCCACGTTCCGTTCTCAGCCTGGTAAGACCCAGAGGCTGCATTGACTATTTAAAGAGGAAGGTTATTACGGGAGGAAGCGAAATTCGTTGCAATTCAGCAACACCCATCGAAGGTCAGCCAGTGCGTCGAGTTTATTCTCAGATGCGTTGATCATTTCAACGCCTTCATTAATCTCAACCCCGGTGGGATTTCGGGTCAAGATCTCAAGGTAGGCCAGTGCAACAGCCCTTTCAGGATCTGGTTTTGGCCCAGCCAGTAATTCGTAAGCGGGTTCGAGTTCGCCAACGCGCGCAGCTTCGTGCGTCAGGCGTCCATTCAAAAGCATCAGGGCCTGCCGCATGGATGGAGCGTGGTCTCTGGTCTCGCCCAGCTGAACGCGTTCCGGCTGGCCAAACACCCGCAGAAAATGTTCGGGATCAGCGGGAGAGGCCATTCGAAAGGAACTGGCAAACGACGGATTGTCGTCCAGTTGTTGCCGTGAGAACCGCTCAACATATGAAAACGAGTTCTCCTCAGCCTTCATTCGCATGCGTTCCGCCTCAATCTCTTCTGTTGACATGGCACTCATCTGGTCCACCATCACGGCATCGTCGGTTACTCCTTCCTGACCTTGTTCGAGGATCTTTGCAAAGTCCACCTCGATGGCACCTTCGAGGTTGTAGGCAGGGCTTTGTTCGGAAACAGCTTCGCTGGCAGCCATTGCCGGGTCCATTGTTTTGCCAGCATTGCCGGTCAGGGACCGTGACGCCAACACTGTACTAGCCGACGGCTGCTTCGAAATCTGTGCTTCCACCCAGACGGTCTTCATGTTTTTTCCGGCTGCGTGCTTCACTTGGAACAAGTGCCCGGCGGTGACGATACTGTCATACAACGATTCACTGTTCATGCGTCGCGCCGGCAAGGCCAGGAATCCCCGCTCCAGTTCGGTCCGAAGGGCCGGGTCGACCGCTGCAGAGTGACCACGTTGATAAACTTCACTGGAAACGATGGAACGAACCAGCGTCCGCAGGTCGTATCCGCTGGCCACAAACTCGTCAGCAAGATAGTCGAGTGCCTGGGGATGACTGGGGGGATTATTGTTGTTGAAGTCATCCAAGGGATTTACGAATCCGCGACCAATGAGTTCGCACCAGACACGATTCACAAAACATCGGGAAAAATAGCGATTCCGAGGGCTTGTAATCTGTTCGGCCAATTCCATTCGCCAGTCACTCGACAAACTGCGGCCTCCAGCAAGGCCGACTTTTCGAACTTCAGAACGGGCCTCTTCGAGACCTGTATCCGCATTGCCCTCTCGCGTCTGCCGTACAACTTTCTTGTCGGCATCTGCCAGGAGCTCGTCCAGACCGTCATCTGTACTCGCGTTGGATTTCTGCCGAGCCAGTAGAGCGGCTTTTTCTTCCGCCAGTGCCTTGCGGCGGGCATTTAAGCGCGCGACAGACGGATGATCCTCCGGCAACATCTCGAACGGAAAACGGGGAGTCATCGGCTTCCGATCTTCCAGTTTGCCAACACCTTCCGGCGGCCACATCACCAGCGATTCTGTTGCCTCGGTGGTGTAAATGGTCCTCGTGAATCGATTTTCAACCCTGCGCGTCTTTCCGTAAAACGCTGCCAACTCGTAGAAATCTTTTCGCTTCCAGACGTCAAACGGATGGTCATGGCATTGAGCACATGCAACTCGCACACCCAGAAAAACCTGAGCCGTCACGCCGGCCATCGCCATCGGGTCGGCCCCATCACTCAGAATAAAGCCCACCTCCGGAACGGCGCCTGCCTTTCCGTTCTTCGAGATCAACTGACGGCAAAGCTCATCCCAGGGCACGCTTTCTGCCAATGATCGATGCACAAAAGCGATCGCCGCGGATCCACCTTCGGCGTTGGACCGCAGTCGCAGCAGATCCGCATAAAACGTCGTCCAGCGATCGATAAAACGATCGTCCGCCATCCGCTTGTCAATCAACTTTTCGCGACGTTCGTTCTCTGGCCAGGACAAGAACTCCGCGACTTCTTCCGTGGAAGGAATTCTACCAATCAAGTCCAGTGAGATGCGTCGGATGAATGTCAAATCCGAGACCGATGGTTCTGGTGTCTGCACGACGCCCTGGATTTTATTCTCCTGATTCAGGGCGTCGTCAATGGACTTCGCCTGAATCGACCTGACGGGGACACTCGCTACTTTGGGGGATCCGGTTGCATCGTCGCCAGAAGTCGCGCTCGTCGATTCGTCGAACGCAAACAACGGATGTTCAAACACACCCACAAGGAAAAAGCTCAGCACGAACGCCGAACCACACGAACGCAGTAGAACCCGCAACAGAACCCGCAATCCAGAAACTCGAAGATTTGGCACGCGCTTGATCCTTTGGGTTAATGAGTTTCGGCAATCGCTCAGTTCATCATTCGGAAATGCCGGATCCGCGTTCATTGCACTAACGTTTCATTGCCTCTTGGACACAAGATAACGTTGAGCCCGGAGAAAACCTTCGAGAATATATTCTCCCAAATTCAAAGATTAACGATAATCACGGAGATCGCAAGAACAAATGAGCTTATGTGCCCATGCGATCTTTTACGGTCACTTATTCATGATAGAACTGATTCATTGCGAAATAGAATTTTTGATTTCAACACCACGATCAGCTCATACCAATGATTCCCCCAGCATTTTCGCGCCGGGAATTTTTTCACTGACCTGGAGGTTGAAAGGACACATCCTCGGCCGGCATCTGTTTTCAGGAAGCCGCGACTGGAACCAAACACTTTGTTGCTTTACACTTCCCATTCAAAGTATTTCCGCACGAATCACTAACCGATGTGCAACACTGCTTTAAGGAGATGAATCCGTGAAATTGCTGACTATTGCGACGATCGTGATGCTGACAAGTCTGGCGGCGGTTTTCTCTGTGGATGACGAAGTCACTTTGAAGGATGTTCATCTTTGCTGTGGTTCGTGTGTTGATGCCGTCAATGACGCATTGAAGGGGGTTGACGGCGTAACAAATGTCGCCAGCGACCAAAACACAAAATCTGTCGCCTTCAAAGTCTCAAGTGATGACGCGGCCAAAAAGGCAATCGAAGCTCTCGCAGAGAACGGGTTTTTCGGTGCCGCGAAACATGGAAGAAAAGATCTGGTGTTTCCCGATGCCGGCGCCAAAAAGGATACCAAGGCAGCAAAGATCAAGTTTTCCGGTGTGCATCTCTGTTGCAGATCCTGCGTGAAGAGCGCTCACTCAGCCCTGAAGGATGTGAAGGGCGTTTCCAGTATCGACATTGACCGCGAAGCGGGAACGGTCACTGTTTCAGGCACAGATATCCTCCAAACTAACGCGGTCGCTGCTTTGAACAAAGGTGGGTTCTACGGCAAAATTGCTGAGTAACTGCCGATTAAGTGGCGGTGAAAATTAGGTAGCAACTCCTCGCCTCACTTCGAATCCGCGTCAGGAGTTTTCAGTCATGTCGGATCTTGTTTCGATATTTCGTCGCTGGCGATTGCAGTCAACACTCGCCGGGACGAACGGCTGCCGATCGCGTGGGCCAAAAATCTTGCGACATGATCGGGGAGACTGACAAAGTCATTTGGCGTCTACCAGAACCGAACTGAACTGCGGCTTCCGATTGGTACCATCAGGAAGTAACTCTGAAGGACGGCAACGCATTTCAGCGGCGTATCGGCCGAAGCAGGGCAACTTGCTTCATGCGGGTTTGAGTGATCCTAGAACTGGCTTCACGACGAGCGGCTTTATCGACAAACCAAAGTTGTCGCAATTCCCAATAGGCGACTGCATCCGCATCCAGCCGATCACCGGAATTTGTCAGATCGCCGCCAAGTCCTCCGGCAAGCCCGCCATAACTGACGCCCAACAACACGCTGGGAATCAGTGGTTCATATCGTTGCTCTGTTGAGTCGTTCGACAGCTTCACAGATCAAGTGGCGTGTTTCGAAGATCTCCGGCCGATTCGAGAGTCCCATGGCGACAAGACTTTGGGCCGGCGTAGTGAGTTCAACCAGAGAAATGGGATAGAGAGTTTCTTCAACCGGATGCAGCACCGGCGCATATTCCCATCGAATCTGCTGAGCCAGCCGCGCGGATGCCACTTGCACGGCTTCGTCGGCTCGCTGCAGTTCCGTTTCCTCCACCAGCTTTGGGGTAATCGTCTTCGCGTCAGCAAGTGCCTGCATGCGATCGTATTCAGACTTCCATGGTTCGAACTGGGCATTGGCTCGCTGCTGACCGACCGCAGTTTCCTCAACGCCCGCACACTCGGGAGGGCGAGGCTCCCGCCGAGCCGACACGCTTGTAGCCAATCAGGCCACCTCAAGTCAGCATTATTCACCAGGCGAACCACCGCTTCACAATGAAGGCTGACGATAATTCCGAGGAACGTCGCCCGACAGTGCCTTAAGGAACGATTCGATGGCATCGGCTTCATTCTGATTGAGCCGGCTGCCCAGTTTCACGTCAGCCATGACCTGAATGGCCTCCCTTAACTCTGAGACCGATCCATCCTGAAAATAGGGCTTCGTGTCGGCGATACTCCTTAGCATGGACACTCGAAAAACATAGTTCACTGCAGAGACAGGCTCATGCTCATCCGGAAACGCCGCAGCAGTCTCAGCAGCACGCCCAGCCTTGCCGTCGGCGTGATAATCACGATGTCGAAGTTAACCCGAAAGTCCGGTCGGACGGGATCGCACAGGACGCGTTTGGATTTGTTGGACAAGGAAATACAGGTCCAAATTCTGGCATCTCACACGCACGCGCGAGGTGAAACGTCTGAACAGACTTGACGTAATTGTCGGAAATCTGCAGACTGAAAAGCGCGACGGCCAGAGATTGGACCATCTGATACCGTGATATCCGCGGCGCGTCCAATATTTGATATTTAACGCGCCGTGTGATATTGAAACAACGCATCGTGTCGCCCGTCTTTTTTGCCCGCTCTGGACAATATCACACGGCGCGTGTAATTCAGAGTTTTGCTTCATAAAATGGCAAAGTACCGTCGAGACGCTAAAATTCGCGGCTTTCTACGCGAGCCCACCAATGACGAGAGCGATGCAAATCGGCTCACATATCTCGTTGGCTGCGAGAATTGGTTCACAGGGGTCGCCATGTACTTTCGAATTGCATTGCCGGTCCCGTGCGTGGGTGTTCAGAAGCTGAATATCTACGGTTGCCCCAACTCACCAACAATCTGCGAAGAGCCCACATTGGGGATCGCAACAGTGTGGGTAAAAGTTCCGTCGAAAGCTCCTGCGGCATTAGATGATTGCAAATCATAGCAGGCGTTCGCACTCGAACCTGCCCACTCTGGGATCACCGCAGCATCCGAAACCTTTGGGTTTGACCTTGTCGCCTTCGATGACGCAAAGGCGAGCGTGGAAGAAAATGCATATGCGTTAAGTTACCAAATTGGTAAGACCAAGGCTTCGCCAGACAGACTGTACACTGCTGCCGTCTGGTGTCGACATGACAATGGTTACATCGCCGAGTTGCGAGTAATTAAGAAGGACGGATCTCTACAATGTTTCTATCACTTTGCCAATGCTAACGAAAATAGCATTGGGCAACTGCAATGGGATGGCTCTAACAAAATTCGTATTCCACTTACCGCCGTAACTGAGAAAGCACACTGGAACTGCTATCTTGATGGAAGATTCAGTTTCGTATTTCCAAAGTCCGAAACCGGTGACTCGCATCACTTGTATCAGTATGCGATAATGCTCCTTGATGGGACATGGGTATTACCTGACAAGATTGCAGGGATGAGCTTACTTGAGCGCGCAGCTAAAGCAGGGTACAAACATGCGGTACGTCGTTTGCAACGTGAGTAGCAGAACTAATAAGGCTTTGACTTCGCGAGTGCGTACGAATGGCGCGGAGTAGCGAATGGGGTCGAGCCGAGTGGGCTTGTGGCGGTAGAAAGCAGCCGAGCCGAAGCTCGTCGATCCTGAGACGCGGCATTTGTTCAAGAAGCCCGTATGAGTTGCTGCGGCCCGTGCTAGATGGGAAAAGCAATCCGCAGCTTCGCTGCGAGTCGTCTGTTTTCCGACGGCAGTGCGCAGTGAATCTCGCAAGCACGGCAGCGAGTGGCAGAATTCGACTAAGATCAGTGCTGAGCGAAGTGCAGATCGCGGCAAAACAGGGTCGTTGTTCCTTTGAATGCCTCGATTTTTTGATGTCAGCGCGCACCGCGATCCGACACGGCTTAGAGCGTGTTTTGAAAATGGTCATCAATGGCGCAGCGCGATCGACACGGAGGGCTGACGCCCTGCCGCTCACCGGATCTGTGTTCCTATTCATCATCCGCTTTCCTGATACCTGGTCGGGTGATAGGGCAGTACGCGGCTGATGATGCGGCCTTCTGCGTTGGTCATCCCGATCATGCGAAGTTCACCGCCGCAGTGCTGGCAGAGACCGGAGGGACGAGGCTGGAGACTGGAGGAATAGCGTTCCGGTTGCGGAGCGACTCCGCTGCCGAGCCAATACGTCCAGCCCAGAAACAGCCACACCAGCCACTTGATGCGATCAAGCGTCGACTTCGAATTCGATGACATCCAGCCGTAGTGACGCACTTTGCGAAAGCCCTTTGGCAGCGTGTGCTGCAGAAAGCCACGCACGAATTGACAGCCTTCGACATTCGGTGTCTACGGTGTCTTCGACTTTGACGGCGTGTACTTGTAGGTCACAGACGTCTCTGTGCATTCGAGAATGCGATTGTCACTGATCGCCACTCGAAAGACATACGGAGCCAGGAAGTCGGCTTGAGAATTGCGGCAGGTGGCGATAGGTTGCGACGATGCGAGACCACACAAAACTAAAGGCATTCGAGTTGGCAGATCGCCTTGCTCTGGATGTTTATCGCGTGACTCGATCTTTCCCAAAGGAAGAGCAGTTTGCACTAACGTCCTTCAATGGAGAGAACATTTGACCGCGGATAACGCGGATAAGACAATGAACTCGTAACGTGTCGTCCTCAGTCAAACCATCAGCGATTAGAAAGCCTTGAATCATGCTTCACGAAGAAATCACGAAGGACATCATCGGTGCCGCGATGGTAGTGTTGAATGAACTGCGTCCTGGACTCGATGAAAAGCTGTATGAGAAAGCACTTGTGATTGAGTTGTTGGCCAGAGGACATGTAGTCGAACAGCAGCGAGAATTCCCGGTTCATTATCGAGTCCAGTTCATCGAAAAACTCATCCCGGATCTGATCGCCGATCGCAAAATGATTGTCGACCCCAAAGTTGTCACTGCGTTCTATGACTCCCACGTCGCCCAGATACTGGGATACTTGAACATCACAGGACTGCACGTCGCCCTGCTTTTAAATTTCAACGAATCGCAATTGACATGGAAACGCATCGTAAAAGAAAAGGGAAGTTAGACCGCGAATAACGCGGACTACACGGATAATCTCAAAACACTGAATCGCCGTTTGCCCTCATCCGCGTTATCCGCGGTTGAAAAATTTATGTCCAACCCCAATGCCCTCGTTCAAAAGCTCTGGAACTCAAGTGACTGCATTTCGAAGGGATCGGGAACGATGAAACAAGCCACGAAGAAACGAACGCCAACGGCCGAAGAACGCAAGCGTTGGCAAGCCGCTAAAGAAACCACAAACGTTGAACAGGACCGCGAGTTCTGGAATCCGATTGTTGACCAGTTGCAGGGGCAGGCCGATATGGATTCTGCGGTTGATCTGCTGAAAGCTGTGAGAGAATCTCAGGGCATCACACTTCGAACCCTGGAAGAAACCGCCGGAATTCCACGCGGCAATCTGTCTCGACTGGAGAACCACAAGAACACGCCGGATTTTTCGACACTGCAAAAATACGCTGCCGCATTGGGAAAAGTCGTTCGAGTTGTCGTTGTGGATGAATAAGCGTCAACGCTCATTGCGTTCCTCCCGGAGTTTCATCAGGGACAGGAAGTCAGCCCGTTCTGTCATCCTCTAACACGCTTTCTGCGGTGGAACGTCGTGTACTGAAAACTACTCAAAAAAGGCTGCTTAAGACGATACCGATACCGCAAAAACGAGAATCCGTTTCTGCAGTCCTCATTACGCAAGGTGCGCGGAAGTTCTACACCGTCACATTGGAGTCTGACATACTTGGGACAACATGCGTCACTACTTCTCGTGCAGAGGATCCAGATGAAGGTTTTCAAAGAACACTGGACATTACGCGAGCAAAGTCGATTCGAGATTACATTGAGCAAGGTGGCGTCATTCCCGGGAGCATCGTGCTTTCCGCACAAGATTCAGCAAATCTCTACGATAACGGCAAAAAGAAGACCATTCAGTTTGATGTGTCTGCAGGTGCATTCCTGATTATTGACGGCCAACATCGCGTTTACTGGTTCAAGCTGTCGACAAAGAAACTGCGGGTACCGGTTGTCATTTTTTCCGGTTTGAGCAAGCGAGATGAGGCGAGATTGTTCATTGATATAAACACGCTTCAGAAATCAGTCCCAAATCAATTGCTTTTGGACATTAAGAAATTAGCCGAGACTGAGACTGAACATCAGACGGAGATCGACGCTCTGCAGATTCTCTACAGTCGTCCGTTCAAACAGCGAATCACGGAAACAATGCTGAAGGAACTGGAAAAGAAACTCCGCGATAACCACGCGGCATGGACCGAGGATCGTCTTTGGGACGCCTTCGCCACAACAGCGCCCGCCAAAGTCATCGGACGTTCCCAGGCAGGACGTTTTGCCGATTTGGTGTCACTCGTCCGCTTCGCCCTGGAGCAGCAACCGGTTCTCGCGCCGTTTGCGGATTCCGTTTCGGAACGCTTCAGCGAATGGCTGATGGATAAGGCTAAATCCGGATCCGTCTTCACGCCGGAACAATTTACCTGGCTGAATCTTATCCGCGACCACATCGCCACCAGCCTCAGCATCGAAGCGGACGACTCTGACTATTCGCCTTTCAGTCAGCAAGGCGGACTCGGCAAAGCTTATCATCTCTTCGGCGACCAATTGCCAACACTGCTTGCGGAACTGAACGGAGTCCTCGTCGCATGAAAAGAGGCATCCAAAAAAAGAAGGCAACTCCAGCGACGGTGAACGGTGACTACACCGGTCTGATCGTCGATCTAATCGATAAGCAACAATGGTCCAGCCGGTCTCATGAAGGCAAGGAAAGCCGATTCGTTCTGATAGGCGGTACCTGCCTTGGCTGGAGAAAGCCTTTGACCAGGCTCCTGATGGCACGCAGCGAGTGG
>JBDNHX010000238.1:0-21753 GCA_041688565.1 Planctomycetaceae bacterium | reverse complement strand
TCTCCACATGCCACCGCCAAAACTCTTCTTTGTCAACACTTCGCAGTCGATGCACCATTGCTATGATCTCCATTCCAGGACGGGAAAAAATCCCCCTCAGAATAGAAACCCTCACAAGATGCGGTTCACCGGACGCTTACCCTCGGCCCGCACAAAGGATGAATCGACCTGCACGGCAGCGACGTCAATCCCTTTCAATTCACGGACGGCCAATTTCCAGCGAGATTCACTCCACGCACCGTAGATCACCGCAGCCAAAGTCAGAACGACCATCGTTGCAGAAAACGCGGCATCTGAACGGGAACGTTCAACATAGGCAGGAAATGAGGCAGGACTATTTCTTCGATGTCGTCGATTAACAGCAACCACGATTGCGCAGGAGACACCGGTCATCAGCCAGGTCAATCCCAGAGTCCCGCCAAGATCCACGGTCTGCGACAGTGTATCGGAGCCCACGAGCATATGAGCCATCGTCCATGGAAACACGCGCGGCCAGAAATGGTCAACGACAATGACTAGTGAAGGAATAACCCAGATCGACACGGTCCGTTTTCGAAATGCATAAAAGGCGACCAATCCCAGCAATGCCCAGGTCGTAGATTCGAACGCGATCATGAGGAGAAAAAACACTGCGGCAACTGGATAGGCGATATCGAAGTTCTCCGCCACAACACTGGGAATCCACTGAAACGCTACGGCCCGCACTGTCATTCCCGCCGCGAACCAATTCGCGGCACTGGATCGCGCCGAGTTACTCGTTGCGAACAAAAGAATGAGCGTCCAAAGCGACCATGCAATTGCGGCCGTCACTGGCCCCGGCAACTGAAGCCAGCACATTCCCAGCATCGCACCGCAAGCACCCGATGCAGTCAGATGCCACAAATTGCTGGCTGATAGTACACGGTTGGACAATGCTTCTGTTTTGGGTGCAACCGTTTCAGCGATGAGCTGATCGTCCACGAAGATTTCCGGCATACTCTTGAACCCGAAGAAGCTGAGTGAACCCAAAGAGGTCGAGAAGTCAATGTTTGTTACAAGAACTCGTTGGTCTTTTTCCGGACGTACAGAAAGCCTGCGACTTCATGGCTGAATTCGCAGGCTCTGATTTTTGGAACTGGGTGCCAGATTGTCATCCAGTCGTTATGGTGCGACCGTGATGGCCGTTGTCTGCTTATTCACAATTGTAACGTCGGTCAATGTGTAAAGCTCAGTCACGGTGTTCACAGCAAGAACCCTGTGAGACCCCTTCTTGACTGCAAACGATTGAGACCCACCAGCAGTGACAATCGTCGCTCGGTTGGATAGTGCAGACTTTTGTACTGCAGTAAACGGCGCAACCCATGCAGCCCATGCTGCTGGAGGATCAATTACAATAGCGACATTTTCTGTACAAGAATTCCTGACCACCAGAGTTCCGTTGTTCTTGCCTCCTCCGCCAGCAAAGCCCTGACTACTCATGAGCGTCAATGCCATGGCAAACATCACCACATTTCTTAACATCACATTTCTCCCTTTTGTAACATGTCCATAAGTTGCGAATCCTTTCATAAGGCGTCCGACGTTCCATCGCCGAAGTTTCAATCATGCACACACTTTGTTTTTGAACAACACACGGCCGAAGCCGTTCGATGTTGTTGACGACGAACAGAGCCGCACGGGCTCACTCGACAGATCGCCGTGTTTAGAGGCTGGGGATCTCACGGCCGTTTCGAGTCGACAGACCGCCAAGAACCGACAGATCGATGCTGCTTGAAATGAATCCGACGCTTCCATCCGCACGAAGTGCATAAACGCCTGTGCTATGAAAGCTCGACAGTTTCCCAGGCGTACTCACGGGATTTACGTCTGTGGCAACGAGATTATCTCCCGACGCCCAGCGCCCTGTGTCGTCGTTGCGTCCGACAGATTCAGAAATGCAAATGGTGTTTGATGTTCCATCAGTAATGTCACGAAACGACACGAATGACGGAGTGGCATCGTTCACGGTGACCAGCACACCAGACCCGAGTGCTTCATCTCGACCGTCGCCAAACGGCAATCCACCCTGTGTTCCACCTGTAATTCCGCAATAGTCAGTACCTCCCACAAGGTGAACGGGAGACGAAGCACAGCGAAACAGCACCAATGATGAGTCGGACGCGTCGTGATTACCTGCGACATCACTCCACGACCTGGACATATCGAACCGTCGAGAGAGAGCATCTTGCTCAAGATATGGCAACAGAAACATGCACCATGAATGGCCCAGCTTCTTCAGGTCCAGCTTTCCTGCCGGAAACAGATTATGAGTGCTGTGAAATCCCTGCAAGCCTGTGCCCATCTGCTTCAAATTTGACTGACACTGAACCTTTCTCGCAGATTCCCGAGCGCTTTGAACAGCGGGGAGCAGCAGGCCGATCATTACCGAGATGATTGCTGTCGCGACAAGTAATTCAATCATCGTAAATCCGCCCTGGAGGTGCCTTGAAAGCGGAGCTTCCGCGATCCGGCTCTTCATACGTGGCAAACCAATTGTATTCATTTCAAATCTCTGTTTCTTAACCGACGTTAAGGTGAACCGTTCCGCTAAACCGGCAATCAGTGAATGCGGACAATAACCGACGCCGTGCCTGAGCGATCGAAGGTGGCTCTTCGGTAAGCTTCTGTTTTTCCATTCATTCGCGGGATCCTTTGATTTCACGAGCAAAAAAAAACCGACGTGCAGGAATACTTTTTTGGTATTCCCACACGTCGGCTTACTTTTCATCAAGCCCCTCGAAAGCCGCACTGAGGTTTGCGGCGAAGGTGCTCTACAATGAGTCATCCGATGTGAATCAGGCTGAACGGTATCACTTGAATAATGATCGGCAATGGGGATCTTCGCGTTATTGTGAATAATTTTATGAAGCGTTTTTTTTCATCCAAGACTGCCAGAGGCTGCTAGAGGCTGAAATTTAGGTGTCCAAAATTTTATTCACTCATCGTACAGATCTCCAGAAATTCAAGTATTAAAATTCCATCAACGTGATGAACGGCATTCGTTGTCTGCCGCGGCGCCACAGCGACGCTTCTTGCAGAACGAGTTTCTAATCTGGACGGGCCGGATAAGGAATGAATCAAAATCGTCGTCTGGTCCAAGTGTTAGTAACGCTGCAGCATTGACTGGTGTCGAAGTACGTCTCATTCTGCGACTACAGCCACTTTACTCCGGTCTTGGGATGAAACCGCCCGAATAGGAAGGGCGTTGCCATCATACCTGAAATGGCCTCAGGAAACGGCGGTCGATCCATGTCTTGAGTGTCCAGCACCAGCGAGCATGAATTGAGAGGCTGCTGTACTGCAACAATGCCTTTCCATCACCCGTGTTGATCAACTTCAGAAATTCGCCTTGAGGATGAAACTCCTGCATCGCTGCATTGGTCAGATACGCTCGCAGGTTATGCCAGAGCACCGGTGCCTGACGCACGGCGTAGACTCCGGCTTTAGGAGTCGGGCTGCCAACGATGGAACCGCAATCCCCGACTGCAAACGCGGGCAGATCCGCAGTCGTTTGTAGTGTTCGATGCGTCTGAATGAATCCGCGTTCATCGACCGGCAATCCCAGGTGGCTGAGAACCGGAGGTGCAGTCGCACCTGTTGCCCAAATGACTCCTTCCGCTGATAACTGTCGACCGTCGCTGACCGTGATACTGGAATCGTCTACGGTCGTCACTCGAGAGTTGGTCAACACTTCAACTCCGCGGTCAGCCAGAATTTTCTTTATCCTGAAGGCAGAACGCGGAGACAGCTCCGGAACAATCTCTTCACCGGCGGTCACAAGTCGAAGTT
The DNA here is from genome assembly GCA_041688565.1 of Planctomycetaceae bacterium. Classification (GTDB taxonomy): domain Bacteria; phylum Planctomycetota; class Planctomycetia; order Planctomycetales; family Planctomycetaceae; genus SXXK01. The sequence continues at coordinate 17,946 of JBDNHX010000238.1, read as the reverse complement.
TGACGCTGACATGCGGAAACTCAAATCGCAATCGCGGCAGCAAACAGAGTGCAATCTCCACACTGGCGACACCCCCTCCAACGATTACCAAATTCATGTTTCTCCCGGCACGCGGATAGACAACCGCCAAACGTGCTTCCAGTCGTTGTAGAAATGTTTGCATAGGTTTCGTGGCAATCAGGCTTCCCGATTGAACGCCCGTCAATCCTGCGGGTACGGAACCTACCCCAATAGATATCACATCGAATGTCACTGAAGTTGTGCTGGCGAAGTGAAGAGTTTGCTGAGCCCAGTCGATGCCTGTGACTTCATCAAGAATCAGCTGAGCGCCGCATTGCTGAGTGAGTCGCGTGAGGTCAATCTGCATTTCCTTTTCTGAAAACTGACCTGCCAATGTCCCTGGCAACATGCCGGAATAGGTTGCTGTCGGGAATTTCGACACGCAAACCAATCGGCAGTCCGGGACAGGATTCATGGCCCATTCACGAACGATGTGGGCGTTCGTGTGGCCAATTCCAAGCAGGACGATTGAACGTTGTCGCAACGGATTAATCCTGACAGGGCGGCCAAAAAAACTGAAGCTCTGTTCGACACTTCCAGCGAATCTGGAAGCAGTCACGTTTCTACCAGACGGCCTCGGCCTCGTACACAGAAGGAACAGAATACTCGAAGCTGTACGTGTGGATTCGCTCAGAAAACAGGCCAGCGTGATCAGTGGCAGGGGGCCCGAATCACGCTGACATCAAACGTCGTTTTTAAGCTTCGGCGAGAGTATCCCTGGCTGGTTGCGTCCCCTCAAAGCCAGCGTCCGTTTTTCCCCGCTGATCCACAATGCCACAGTTGCAGCATTCCGTCAACGTCACGGTACGGCTCAACCCGCCGACGAAATAGTAATTCTCATAAACCGAAGCCGCGTGTTTCAGACGAACAAACTTATCCAACGTCCACATGAGCATCACGATGAAAATGGAGAGACGAAGCAGGAGCAGAGCGACGGGGATACGCCTGTCGAATGTCACGGTCGGGTTTGTACGGGTTAGGTTGTTCATGAACCTTTGGCTCTATTTTGTAATTTAGTTGTGTGCGGTATCATCGCGAAGTCCAGACCGCTTGTGGCGCCGAGCAGGCCGGCGTGTCGGACCTGGGTTCATGCTTTGTTGCCATGCTCATGCGGGTTGAAAGTTTCGGCGGCCTGTTTTTCTATATCCGTCGAACCTGCCCCCCCCCCCCCGCGGCGGTTTGAATGTGTTTGACTCAGAAACGTGTTGAGATACGCTCCGACCTCGTCGGTCATTACGCTTTTGTTGACGAGGCCCGTGGGCATAAAGCCGCGCATCATGGTAATGGAGGCTTTCAAGCTCATTTCAGCCTCCGCCTCCGGGCGCTGTAAAGGCTCGAACTCCGGGATAAATGGCCCGCCACATTTGGTTGTTGATTGGGATCCCGTGAATCAGCACCAGGGCGCTGCCGCTGCCTTGTTCCAGATAGGCGATTTTAAGACCAACGACGGAGGTATGACCACCAGTTAAATTTGTGCTCATCTTTTTTTCTCTATGGTGTTGTTATGTGCTGGCCGATTTTTCGTGGTGCCCGCCGAACTCAAAGCGCGTCGCCGACGTCCCCCAGTCATTGCACGAAAAAAAACCGACGCGAGGGAGAATCCTGGAATTCTTCCTCGCGTCGGCTTACTGGTTGTCCCGCCACGCAGAAAAACCTTGGCTGCGGTGCATTGACTCATCCGAATGTGATTCTGTTGAGAACAGACTTCGTCAACAGGTTTTGCAATCGATGCCGCCGGAGTGAAAGAAATTAGACAGGGTGTTTTCGAACGATTTTCACAAAATGGCTGAGATCAACCTGCGATCGCATTCGACCTGCGGTAACACAAAAGCACACATCGAGTGAAGTCGGCATAAGAGATCCGACAGGCAAGTTCATGAAATCCCGTGGTGAGATCGAAGCTGCCGTATTGTCTCTCGCATCCATGTTCGGACGCTGACAAATCAACTCAATCTGACCCAAGAGCAATTTGATCCCGTGAACGGTTACTCGAGCCATCATGCAATTCACGCGACGGCTGCGTCGTGAAAAGCGGAATATCGACGACCCTCTGGTTCGACTTGAAATGCTCAATGTTCAGGTCGATCGTCGCCACGACCGCCGAGCGTTGAGTGACGATGAAGCATTCAGACCACGCACATTGACCTTCAGGACCAGAACGTGGCAGTCGACCGCCTTCCGTCGTTGCAGCGCCCATTACAGCGCGCAGGTGACTTTTCAGGTCGCGAGGTGGCAACGGATGGCACTGAAGCAGGTGCTGACCCCAACGCAGAAAACCCTGAAATCCCCAGCAAAAATGCAGGAAAATCAGGGTTTCATGAGCGGAGAGACAGGGATTCGAACCCTGGGTACCCTTGCGGGTACTCCGGTTTTCAAGACCGGTGCGATAGGCCACTCTGCCATCTCTCCGGGGCGGATGCTACGGAGATCCGCGTGTTGTGTCAACGACTTCAGGTTCGATCGATGACAAAAGTTTGATGACTTCTTTGCTGCGATCCGCAGAATCAGGCAGCGCGACGCTGAAACATTGGTGCCGGTTTTGGGAATGTCAGGTTGGCGGACCGTCCCATCGCGTTGCAGATACCCTTGACGACTCGCTCAAGGTGAGCCGCCGGCAGTTCTGTGTAGATCGGAAGGGACATAACTTCCGAGCACGCTCGTTCGGCTTCCGGAAGGTCGCCAGGTTGGTAGCCCAGATAGGCGAAACACTTTTGCAGGTGCAACGGAATTGGATAGTAAACAGCACACCCGATCTGCTGCTCTTTCAGCGACTTCATAATCGTCGTCCGGTGGCCACCGACGACTCGGGTTGTGAATTGATTAAAGACGTGACGACGATCGGCCAGGACCTTTGGAACCTTGATCACGTCGGCCAGGCCGTTGGCTTCGATCAGCTGGCAATACCGTTCGGCGTTGCGCGTTCGTCCTTCGGTCCACGAATCCAGATGACGCAGCTTGACTCGCAGAACAGCGGCCTGCAGTGCATCAAGGCGACTGTTAAAACCGACTTCGACGTGGTTGTAGCCACCCACGTCGCCGTGGACTCGAAGACGCTTCAGACGTGCGGCGAGATCCGGATCGTCAGTGGTCATGATCCCGCCGTCGCCCGCCCCACCCAAATTCTTCGTTGGGAAAAAGCTGAAGCAGCCGATGGTTCCAAGAACGCCGGTGCGTCGCCCGCGGTATTCAGCACCGATGGCCTGCGCGGAGTCTTCAATCAGCGGGATGTCATAAGCGGCCGACAGACGCCACAGCGGTTCCATTTCCGCACACTGCCCAAAAATATGGACAGGCATGATGGCGGCAGTGCGCGATGTGATAGCCTGCTCAACTTTGACCGGATCGATGTTAAAGCTCTCAGGCTCGATATCGACCAGAACTGGAATGGCGCCAATGCGGTGAATCGCGCCGGCTGAGGCGAAAAATGTAAACGGGCTGGTGATGACTTCATCGCCCGGCTGAACATCGGCGGCCAGCAGCGCAAGAATCAGAGCATCCGTGCCGGAAGCGCAGCCGATGGCAAATCGAGAATCGCAATAACCAGCGATCTCTTTCTCCAGCTCGGCAACTTCATCCCCAAGGATGAATGTCTGCGATTCGAAGCAACGATCGACTGCCGCTCGGACTTCTTCCCGGATAGTCTGATACTGCGCAACCAAGTCGATGAATGGGACAGGATCGCAGCTATCTGCCGAGGCTGCCGTAGGATGACCAGGGGACATGAGCGACTCCATTCGCTTCTAAGTTCCAACTCTTCGGGAGGTGGCCCGAATGAGGCCGAAAGGTAGGACCTCACACGGGCTCTGTCAAGATGAAGGGACCGGCAAAGAATGCCGGTAAATGCTTTGCGTTCCAGAACTTAGGGCAGGCAGCAGGTCCCTTTCAACTTCATCGTTATCGGTTGCGGTGGAAGTGCAGTTGTATCGATTATGCGGAAATTTCAGTGCTGAGAAAATCCGTGGGATCCGGAGCCGTGGCAAATTTCAGAGCCGCGACGATGAAACGAGCAATCCGTCCAACGGAAACATCTCAAAAGCCCTGCGAAATCGAGAAGTCGTCTGTGGACAGGGCTTGTATTTTGTTCAGATCAACCAATCATCTGGTGTCCTTCCATTCTTTCGTTCGTACTCAGGTCTCGACGGGACTGAGGCTCGGTGTCGCCGGATTTCGGTAAATCTTGCCGTGTGAAGTGAACGATTTGGCTTCGTCAAAGTCACCAGAACGATCTGTCGTTCCTGATTTTTTAATGTGAGAGGTTATTGATGCCTGCTATTGCTCCCATCCATCCTGACCAGGCCTCCGAAAAAGTCGCTCAGGTTTATGAACGTATCCGTGAGGTGCTCCAGGTGACTGAAATCCCCGAAGTTTTTCAATGGTGCGCGAATGTTCCCGCGTTTTTGCACGATTTCTTCATGAACTTTCGGAAGTTCGTGTTGAGCGAAGGCAAGCTGGATGAAAAAACCAAACTGCTGGTCGCGGTGGCCGTCGCGGGCCAGGCAGGCAGTGCTCGCTGGCTGCACTACCTGGAGACATTTGCCGAAAAACGTGGCATTTCTTCAGAAGAGATCGCCGAAACTCTGGCGATTGGCGCGACGAACTCGATGTACAACGTCCTTTTCAAGTTTCGCGATATCAGCGGCAGCGATGTTTTTAATGGAATGAGCGTCGGGCTGCGGGCTCATACCTTCCAGTCGACGTCGCTTTCGGACAAAACCATTGAGCTGATCAATATTTCGCTGAGCGACATCAATGGATGCAAACCCTGCACGGCTGCCCATGTAGAAAAGGCCAGAAACCTTGGGATTTCCGATGAAGCAATCTACGAAGCGATTCAGGCAGCGGCCACGATGATTGCGGGAACTCAGTTTTTAAGGTCCATCGGCGCGAATTAATCGCCGGGAAGCGAAAATTCATAAGCGAATCACGACTGTTCGATGTTCTGCAGCCTTGATTCATCGTGGGAAACTTGTCATCCTCCACCGCTTGGTTTTCCCAAGTTCAGAGCTTACGGATTGTCGGCTCATTTGGCGGTCAGTGTTCGCAAAGGATGCGTTTTTGCGAATTGTGTGATGCAGATCGGCGTTTTTGTCGATTGCAGGGAATTAAAGTTTGCCGTTTTCGGCCCAGAATTGAGTGTTTTCGGAGTTGATGAAGATGCACATTCGCAAAGGTGACACCGTTGAAGTCGTAGCGGGAGACGACTCTGGCCTTCGTGGCGCTGTATTGTCGGTCGATCGAAAGAACGGCAAAGTTGTTGTTGAAGGGATCAACAAGGTTTATAAGCATGTTCGCCGTGGACATCCAAAAAGCCCGCAGGGCGGACGTCTGCATATCGAGCTGGCAGTGGATGCATCAAACGTGATGCTGATCTGTCCTGAAACGAACAAGCCAACACGCGTTGGTGTAAAGCTGAATGAAGACGGAAGTAAAGAACTGGTCGCGAAGAAGAGCGGTGCTCGTTTGCGTCAGCTGTCTCCCGCCCGCAAGGACTGAGAAACCAGCAGGAACCAGATTCATTAGATCATCGAAGCGGGTCGCGAAATTTTTCTTTCGCGGCCCGCTTTTTCGTTCACTGAGACTGGCACCCTTGGCAGTGCTTGCTGTTTTTTAATCGCCGGTGAGTCGCGGAATCCGTTGAAGCCGCTGGCGGTTATTCGGCGATCAGAGCTTTAACAGCTTCAATCACCTGTTCATCGTGGCCATCGACTGACACTTTTTTCCACACTTTGGTCACAGCGCCCTGGGCGTCGATCAGGAACGTCGATCGCTGAATCCCCATGGACACTTTGCCGTACATATTCTTTTCGCGCCATGCGCCATACTTCTCGGCGACCTTGTGATCTGTATCCGCGAGCAGCGGAAAGTTCAGGCTGAACTTATCAGAAAACTTTTTGTGGCTGGCTACATCGTCTGCGCTGACGCCCAGAATAACAGCGCCCAGTTCTGTTAATTCGCTCTGCCGGTCTCGAAATGCACAGGCTTCTTTTGTGCAGCCTGGGGTGTCGTCTTTGGGATAAAAGTACAGGACGACCGGCGTGCCCTTGAGGTCAGCCAGTTTGACTGTGGAGCCGTCAGTCGACTTCAGGGAAAAGACGGGCGCTTTTGCAGGCGGTTCAATCCAGTCGGCCATAAAGGATATGTCCTTAGAATCCAAAGGGGAAAAAGTGTGAAGAACGCCTAACAAAACTGGGACGGGCTCCCGCATTTTGCGGAAAATGCTCAGAAAAATGACGCAGCGAGGGTGCCTGTCCCACTTTTGTTAGAGCCTCTAAAGGTTGCACCGTGTTTTAGGCGGTTCCCTGAAGATGTCACGCCTTCAATATTCGCGACGCTGGCGAGAGCTGGGGATCTCCATCTGTTTGCGATATTTGGTGATGGTGCGCCGGGCCAGGGTAATTCCCTGGGCGGCCAGTGCGTCGACAAGCGCGTCATCGCTGAGCGGATCTGTTTTATCTTCCTTGTCGATCAGTTCCTGCAGTTTAATTCGGATCGTGTCCCACGCAACGTCTTCGCCGGTCGACGATTGAGTTCCGCCACCAAAGAAACGCTTCAGAGGAAACAGTCCGCGCGCTGTCTGGATCCATTTTTCATCGACTGCCCGAGACACGGTCGTCACGTGAACGCCTACTCGGTCGGCTATCTGCTGCATCTTCAGAGGCTGAATGTATTCAGGCCCTTTGTCGAGAAACTCATGCTGATGATCAATTATCTCCTGAGCTACCTTGCGCAGCGTATTATAACGTTGTTCGATGGATTCAATCAGCCAGCGAGCCGACTCAATCTTGCGACGTATCCAGTCACGGGTTTCCTGAGTTGGGTTTTCCTTCAGCATCTTTGTGTAGCGAGGGCTGATTCTCAGCTCAGGCACATACTCGTCCAGAAGTCGAACGACATAGCGGCCCGTATCATCCTGCTCGAGCGCCAGATCGGGCGTCACTCGCTGCACGGGACGCTGTTCAAATCCGCGGCCCGGGTAAGGATTTAGTGTCTGAATCTGCTCAATGCCAACCTTGATCAGGTCGAGAGAATAACCGGTCGCCTTCTGGATCAGCGGCAGGCGATTGAAGGCGATGTCTTCCAGGTGATCGCGAATCAGAGTCGCAACGACATCATGAAACGGCATATGGTCTTCGACCTGCAGCAGCAACATTTCGCGATGATCGCGAGCCCCCACGCCAGGCGGATCCGAATGCTGAATCATCTTCAGCACTTCTTCTGCCTGCTCATTGGTCAGCTGATGTTCGTAGAGACGGTTAAACTGCTGAGCGATCTCGGGCAACATGCTTTGCATGCGACCGTTATGATCGAGATGCTGAATCAAGTACTCACCAAACTGACGCATCACCGGGTCAATGCTGAAGAACGAAAACTGTTCCAGCAGGTATTCATGCAGTGACTGCGGGCGAGCAATCATGTTCGACATCACATCATGCTGACGATCCATGTCGTCACTGATCTGATTGGAAGATCGCTGCGAACTTCCGAAGCCAACGTTATCCTCGGACCATTCCGAGGAGATTTCCAGAAGGCGTTCGAAGTCGCTCTCGTTGTTCTTTTCGTTCCCGGCCACCAGCTCGCGATTTTCCACATCCTTCCGGAGTTCGCGAGCTTCGCGATCATCGACGGGCGGAGAAAAATCGACGGCATCTGGTTGCGCGACTGGCGTGTCGCGCTCCTTTTCGACTCGTTCCAGAGTCACATTTTCGACAAGTTCCTGCTCGATACGCTCATTGAGCGCCATCATATTCAGCTGCAGAATCTCCATCGACTGGATCATCCGAGGAGCCAGCTTCATCTGCTGGCTCATCTTCATCTGCTGAGAAATGTTCAGATGCATGATTGGGACCGAAACGCTCTGAATTGACGTTCTTTAAGGACTAGATTCTGGAAATGTACTTTATGGCTGACGATACGCGCGACCCGATTGGCTCGCACTCACTACATTGTTCACACCGGAACTGGAAAAATCGGCACACCTTGACGTGAGCTGAGCGATGCCACCATGGCTGTTAGACCATGCCGCACAAACAGACCCGTGAACTTAAGAGAGCAAAATTGCGGCATCAGAATTTTTGCCGCCCCCGAAGAGCATCCGCCAGCATTTCGCGATTTGCAAACTCAAGCACACTGCCTGAGGCGATTCCGCGAGCCAGCCGCGTGATGCGGACGTTATCGTTCTGAAGCAAATTCGTGATATAAAGGGCTGTGCCGTCGCCTTCGAGAGTCGGATTGGTCGCCATTACCAGCTCGGTAATGCCCTGCTTCCGAATGCGATGGACCAGCTGATGAATGGTCAGCTCTTCCGGGCCAACTCCTTCGAGAGGAGCGATTCGACCGCCCAGCACGTGGTAAAGACCGGAAAACGCGCCCGATGATTCCAAAGCGACCACATCGCGCGGCTGCTCGACGACGCAGACCATATGCTGGTCGCGTCGCGGATCACGGCAAATTCGGCAAAGCGTGTCTTCTGTCAGATTGAAGCACATGCTGCAGCGTTTGACGCTCAGCTTGACGTTGCGAATGGCATCTGCCAAGGCGTTGGCTTCATCTGATGACGACGCCAGGACATGATTGGCAAGCCGCTCGGCAGATTTCCGACCAATACCAGGCAACCGACCGAATTCTTCGATCAACGTCGCCACAGCCTTTCCGTAGGGATGATCCTGCGTGTCCTTTGTCATTCCGCTTCTTTCCAGCCGCTTCCGTATCGCACTCTGATGCCACGCCCTGTACGGAGGACGCGACAGATCCTATTCCTTAGTAAATATGCTGTTCTAGGGAACAGTTTATGCACTCGAAGCCATTCACGCCAGCGGATCTCCGAATTCATTTCGTTTTGAGACGAAAAATGTCGGATTTTTCGAAAAATCAGGGCTAAAACATCCAGTATGGCATTGAGTTTGCTGTTGCGCTACCGGTACGCAGGTTGACACGTGGCTACTGGTCTGTCACGCGTTAAATTTAGGGTTGAGCATTGCTTGTACGACGGACTTGCAGTCCGTCGGCGGTAACCTTTGTCGACGGACTGGAACTCCGTCGTACCCTGAAATTTAGCTGTGACAGACCACTAGATGTCTCTGCGTCCCTGAAATGGCTGGACCAGTGGGGCTGCTGCCTCCACTTAGTCTGCACAAGGTGGTAGCGGAAGCCGCCGGGGCTTTCTGCATAAAGCCTCCGGGGTGCGCGACAAATAGCAATCTGTCGAAAAGTGTTATAGGCAACATTTGATCTCGCCCCGTGCCAGCTCGCCTGGCAGGAGCGGAAGATTTGTAATTAGCCACCGTAAACGAACGCAAGGCCGCCCCGGTTGGCTCGCCCAACCGGAACGGAAAGTTGAGCACGATGAAACATGAGCAACGCTGCGAAATTTGGCTTCCTGCCAGGCAAACTGGCTTGTCGATTTAGTGACAATCGTGAGCCGCAAGGCGCTAGCTGCGGGTGTTTGCCGTGTGTGTGTTCACACGCACCCGCAGCTATCGCTTTGCTGCTCACTAAATCAACACCCTCCAAGCCGGCAAGGGGCGGAAGTCCGGTCGAGCGGTGCCCGTCATTGAATCTTGAAACAAAAATACCTCATAGAAAAACCCGGATTTCCGCAACACTGCTATTTGTCGCGCACCCCAGGCAGCCACTACCCGTCGCTCGGCCGAATCTGTTGACGCGCCCGCTACAAGTGAGTGCCATTTGGTGCCGGGTAATCTCCAGCGGCCAGATGCACTCGGTACCTGCCCCGGATTATGGCGGTTGATTGACGGCGTCCCGCGTGACTCGTTACGCTCAAACTGTGACTTTTCTTGAATAACAGAAGCGTACACAGGGAGCAGACGATGATTCCGCCTCGAAGAGACTTTCTGAAAAGTTCTGCTGTCGCGGCCGCGACAGTGCTTACGGCGGCCGGCCGGTCCCAAGCCAATCCCGAAGCCAGCGACGTTATTCGCATCGGCTTTATTGGATGCGGCGGCATGGGCTCGAATCATCTGCGACTTTTGGCAGCTCGCAAGGATGTCGAAGTCATTGCCGTCTGCGATGTGGACCAGCAGCGGCTCGCCGCGGCAGTTGGGATCGTGCCGGAAGGTTCGGGGAAAGCTCCGGAAGCCGTGGGCGATCTGCGCAGGATCCTGGACAACTCGGCCGTTGATGCGGTGTTTATAGCAACCCCCGACCACTGGCATGCACCCGCAGCGATCCTGGCTCTTGACGCCGGCAAGCATGTTTATGTCGAGAAGCCCTGCTGCCACAACATTCGGGAAGGTCGACTTCTGGCGGAAGCGGTTAAGCATAGCGGCAAGCGTCTGCAAGTAGGAACACAGAGCCGCAGCACAGAATGCGTGGCGGAAGGGATTGAGCGGATTCACAAGGGCGAGATTGGTGAGATACTCGTCGCGAAAGCATGGAACAGTCAGCGGCGAGGTTCTATCGGAAAGGCTCAGCCCGGGTCGCCACCGCCGCATCTGGATTTCGACGGATGGCTTGGTCCAGCAGTAGCGGTTCCGTGGCGTCCGAATCTGCTCCATGGAATCTGGCGATGGTGGTACGATTTCGGGTGCGGGGATATTGGCAACGATGGAGTTCATGATATCGATGTCGCGACGTGGGGACTGGGTGTAACAACGCATCCCAGTCGAGTCACCTGTTTTGGGCAGAAGAACTATTTCGATGACGATCAGCAGTTTCCTGATACTCAGTATGCTGTCTGTGAATATCCAGTGGCCGGCAATCCGAAAGGCCGCTGCAAGCAACTGATCTTCGAACAGCGGATCTGGGCTCCCTACGTCCAGGAAGGTTACGAAAACGGTGCGGCGTTTTACGGAACGGAAGGCGTTCTGATTATGGGCCACACGGTCGGCTGGAAGTTGTATGGGCCGCGCGGAAAACTGTTGGCCGAGCGAACCGGCAGTGGGGATCTTGCCGCGCATCATCAGAACTTTTTTGATGCGGTACGAGATTCCTCGGTGCCGCTCAATGCATCAGTGGATGTCGGAAGGCTGTCGGCGACCGTTGTGCATCTGGCCAACATTGCGGCGCGCACAGGCCAGGTTCTGCACTTCGATCCTGAAAAAGAAATCATCACCAACGGTGACACCGCGAATGCCATGGTGCGACGTCAATACCGTGACGGGCATTGGGCTGTTCCTACAGGTGTGTAGCGGGTAAACGGGATTGCTCCGACCGGGACTCGGGGGCCAGTCTGTCGCGCGGTGTTGAGCGGTTATGAATGGCAGCCGAAAAGAGATCCCTGGCTGGCGCTTCGAGCATGTGCGACGAGCTCCGGTTTTCGCGCGGAAAAATCTCCGCAGTAAATTCACCGGCGGAGTGTAACACGCGAGACTCTTTTGTTCAGCAACTTTGATAAGTTTCATGGGGATGTTTCAACGGCTTTTCGAGACGAAGGTGGCTCCAATGGCAAAGTACAAAGTCGCAATTATCGGCAGCACGGGGCGAGGTGACTATGGTCATGGGCTGGATGCGATCTGGAAGACGATGGACCCGTGCGAAGTTGTTGCGGTCGCCGATCAGGATGCTGTGGGACGAATGAACGCAGTATCGCGCACCGGGGCTGCTCGCGGCTATGCCGACTATCGTGAGATGCTGGAGAAGGAGAAACCAAACATTGTCGCTGTGTGTCCGCGCTGGATTGATCAGCATCGCGACATGGTTCTGGCCTGCGCTGAGCACGGCTGTCATATGTATATGGAAAAACCGTTTTGTCGGACACTGGGTGAGGCGGACGAAATGATCCGCGCGTGTGAGATGCGACACTTGAAACTGGCCGTCGCGCACATCAGTCGCTGGTCGCCGCAACTGGATGTCATTCGCAAACTGATTGAGGCGGGTGAGATCGGTGAGGTTCTTGAAATCCGAGCGCGTGGCAAAGAGGACGCTCGCGGCGGAGCGGAAGATCTTTGGGTGCTCGGTACGCATGTGCTGGATTTGATGCGGGCGTTTGCCGGAGAACCGGAATCCTGTTACGCCAGTCTGTATCACGATGGGCGGCGAGTCGCAGCGGAACACGTCAAGCCGGGGAACGAAGGAGTCGGGCCGCTGGCGGGAAATCGAGTCGATGCGATGTACCGTTTTCAAAACGGAGTGACGGGCTACTTTTCCTCAAAAAAAGGTGCCGGCGGAGGTCCGAACCGATTCGGGCTCAGGATCCTCGGCAGCAAGGGCATGCTTGATTTGACCTCGGGTTATGCCAATCCTGGTTTTCTAATGAACGATCCGACGTGGGGCGGATCCGGGCCGAAAAAACCATGGCGTGTGATCACATCGGCGGGTGTGGATCAGCCGGAAACCATCACCGCAACCGGCTACGAGGGCGGCAATCCGGCCGCGGCGCGGGATTTGATTGCCGCCATCGAAGAGGACCGTCAGCCAAAATGTTCGATGCATGAAGCGCGCGGCACGGTGGAAATGGTTCTCGCCATCTTTGAGTCCCACCGCCTGGGTGGCCCGGTTCAGATGCCACTGGAATGCGCCGACAATCCTCTGTCGCGGCTGTGATCACGAGTTTTGGAACGCGATGCTGGCGATCAGCCGCGGTAGCAGTAACACGGTACCAGCAGCAAGTGGAGCAGCGACCGCGGCGGCATTCGGGCGAGACTGCGAACAGGGTTCCTTGTAGTCACCTGGCCAGTCGCTAAAGTGTTTGAATCAAGGACTCCGACACGGAGGCCGCATCACGTCGCTCGCCCGCTGCAGTCCGCGTACCGTCGAGGCATCTTTCAGAAGACGACTCTCACACGAGGAAGCAAACGTGACCGACGAAAATTATTCCTGCCCACAGACGCGGGAGCAGGTGATCAATCTGTATTTCCTGGAGCACCGGGCCAAGCTACTTGATGTGGCCGCATTTCTGGATCGCATCGATCGAGCCCGCCCGGTGTCGGACGCCGTCGACTTTCGTGAAGCGGCATTGAAGCAGGCCATTCAGATCCTGATTGACGGACAGGCTCAGCGTGTCAAACGAGTGCTCGATCTTTTCAGCGATGCCATCACTGAGATTCCTCAATCCGCCCACGGAATGAAGGGTGCTTCCGGAGCCGTGCGGCCTGCAGCAGGAGACGCGACATGAGATACATCGATCCTCACGTTCACATGGTGTCACGCACCACAGACGATTATCAAAGAATGGCCATGGCGGGCTGCATTGCGATTACTGAACCTGCTTTCTGGGCTGGATTTGATCGATCATCGGCTCAGGGATTTTACGATTATTACCGCCAGCTGACAGAATTTGAACCGCGCCGCGCCGCGCTCTTCGGAATCAAACATTTCACGTGGCTGTGCATCAATCCCAAGGAAGCCGACGATCCGGCCTTTGCGCGTGATGTGATCGCGCTGATCCCGGACTTCCTGAAGTGCGAAAACGTGATGGGAATCGGCGAGATCGGGCTCAACAAGAACACGAAGAATGAAAAGATCATTCTTGAAGAACAGATCGCCCTCGCGGAAACATACAACCAGCTTGTGCTCGTTCATACGCCGCACCTTGAAGACAAGCGAAAAGGCACGCGGCTCATTATGGACGCGTTGAGCGCAAGTCATATCGATCCGGGACGCATTCTGATCGACCATGTGGAAGAACACACGGTCGCCGAGGTTCTTGACCGTGGCTTCTGGGCCGGGATGACGCTTTATCCCGACACCAAGATGACGCCACAACGCGCCACGGATGTGATTGAAATGTATGGCTCAGAACGCATCTGGATGAACTCGGCCGGCGACTGGGGCTGCAGTGATCCCCTTGCAGTCCCCAAAGCTCGGATCGAAATGGCTCGACGTGGCCATCAGATGACACTCATTGATAAGGTCACCCTCGAAAATCCCAAAGCGTTCCTCAGTCAGTCGGCGAAATTTGTCCTGGAAAGTGATCCGAAGTAAGTCCGCGTTGTTGGTGATCTGGTCATTCCGAATAAATGAGTCACACATCTTCCATGGAAACCATCTCAGAAAGCAGCCGAGTCATCATTGTTGCGAAGTAGTCCCGCGGACGATTCGAAGAATCTGCGGCGGCGGCCAGGAGCCTGTTCTGGCTGATTCGACTGTTCTTCAAGATCATGCAGGTTTGCCTGACAGACTCGACAACCCACGGTCTGCAGGTGAAATTCAATATAGTGGGCCGCGTCAGCGTTTAAAGTTCCCAGCAGATAGCCACCCATTTCGGTGCGCGACGGGCAGCTCAATCGACCTCGTTGCCAGACTTCGCCGATCGTGTTGCCACCCTGGTCTCGATGACGAATCACCTGAGCGACTCGGGCCTGCAGGGTTTTGTCGGTGCGCAACTGAGCTTCAAATTCTGCCATCCGAGTGGCTGGCAGAAGTTCATCCAGCCATGCTGTCAGTTCTCGATCTGTCCACAACATTTTTTGATCCGCGAAATGGGCAAACGAAGAAGAATTCATCTCTTAAAAAGTCAGCGATGCTGTATGCAGAACACTCTGCAAGTGGAGCGGCCAAATCCGCTGACACGACTCACTCTGGAATTCCAATCCGTAAAACGTTTGCATGAGACGAAGTCTGCCGCCTTGCCTCAATAGGATATGTCGGCTAGATTCGTGTTTTCCAGTCGCAACCACCGAGCAAATCCAGAACTTCAGCCTACAAAACGGTCGGTGCCCTTGGCACGCCGGGACGATTCGACAGTGCAGTATCGTTCCTATCACAATTCAGATCCTCCTCGTTTGCACCAGCTGTGGCATTCCTGTGCGCTGGGTCGAAACGCGGCCGAGGGGTTTTCGTGCGATGTCTTTGAACTGTTTGCCTGTTCTCCTCCTTATTTTGACCGCAAGGGCCTGATCGTCGCTCTCGACGGTAACCGCATTGTCGGATATGTCCATGCCGGCTTTGCTGTGAACGCGGAAGAAACCGGGTTGAACACAAAGGACGGCATTATCTCGGCGATTATGGTGCATCCCGATTTTCGACGCTGCAGGATCGGGACCGAACTGATTCGACTGGCGGAGGAATACCTGCGTTCCAAAGGTGCGGAATCCATCGAAGCTGGCGGCGGAAAAAATCGCAACGGCTTTTACTGCGGGATTTACGGCGGCCTGGAACCGTCTGGCTTCTGTGCGACCGTGGCTCCGTGGAAGGAATTCATGTTCAGCTGCGGCTACGGTCCCGGCGATGAAACTTTTGTGATGCGTCGCGATCTGCTTCAAAGCCGCGACCCGGTGAATGCCAAACTTCTGCGACATCGCCGCCATCTGAATCTGGTCATCACCGATCGACCGTCGAAACAATCCTGGTGGTGGTTCGTGCGTTTCGGTCATCTGGATTCACTGCGATTTGAGCTTCAGGAAAAGGCCAATCAGGAAGTGGTTGCGTCCGGGCAGATCATTGGGATGGATCTTTTCATTCCCAAATGGGGCGTCCGCAGCGTCGGCATCCGGGAAATCTTTGTTCCCGAAAACCAGCGGCGGCATGGCTATGCTCAGGCGCTTGTGCTGGAAATCTGTCGCCGGTTGCGTGGTGAATCCGTGCAGCTCGTTGAAGCTCACGTGCAGTCCGACGCGCGAGCTGTTGTCGATCTGTTTACCTCCGCAAAGTTCGAACTGAACGATCGCCTTGTCACCTTCCGCAAAACGATCAAAGCAGACTAAGAGGCTCGAACGATAGTCGGACAGGCACCCTCCCTGCGTCATTTTTCTGAGCGTTTTCCGCAAGCTACAGGAGTCAGCCCCAGTTTTGTCAGGCGTTCTAAGAGATCGTCCTTTTTTTGCCGGGGGACTGAAACCGTCCGTCTAAACGGCGGTGGCAGAATCACCATCTGTTGAGGCCTCGAAGCGTTCGTCGAGCAGCTCGTCTGAGTTTGCGACAAATTTGACGCCGTTCAATTCCGCCGTCGAAGTCGCATGCTGTTCCACGTCCTCCAGTTCCGGCTTCATCGTGTCGAACGCGACCTTATGGCCAGGCAGCCAGAGCGGTTCAACGCTCTTTCTCTGGAACAGATGGGCGATATGTTCATGACAGGTGAAGAACAGCACCTGCTGACCTTCCGCAGCGACTTCCAGCAGGCAATCGGCTGCCGCTTCTGTACGCTCCTGATCGAAGTTCACAAACAGGTCGTCCATCACCAGAGGCAGCTCAACGCCACGCTTTGCAAACTCTCGCACGAGTGCAAAGCGAATCGACAGGAACAGCTGTTCACGAGTTCCTCCGCTCAGCTGTTCAACTCGAAACGTCTGCCCATACTCGTCATCAATGCACAGGAAGTCTTCACCCAGAGGTGCCCAGATGCGATGGTAGCGGCCGGACGTCATGCGATGCATATACAGTGACGCGGACACCAGCGTTCCGGAGATATTTTCCTGTTCGAACCGGCGACGAATCTGCAGCACCGCATCGTATTCAATCTGCAGTGCAAACCATTCTTCCGCAGACCGGTAGATGTCGGACGCCAGACGTGACTTTCGGAAGAACTCTTCATGAGAATCGCGGCTTGTCTCCAGAAGTCGAATCTCCTGCTTCAGGCTGCCGAGTTCCTCGTGATTCTTATTCAGTTTTTGTTCCACCTCCGTCAGCTCCATCGTTCGCATCTGAATCGTTTCCTTCGCCCGCGGCGGATCGAAGCGGAAGAGATCATCTTCCACGATTGCCAGTTCGGGTTCGGCCGATGCGACGTCGTTCAGTTCTTCGTGCGCTTTCTTGAGCTGAGATTCCAGCTGGGTTCGACGAGTTTCCCATTCCTGCTGTTTGACCAGTTCTTCACGGGTCGTCACACCGGCGCGGGCAAGAATTGCACTGCGACGCAGTTCGGCGGCTTCAATCTGATGCTGAGCATGTAGTGCATCACGCTGCCGAGTATCGGCGTCGGTGAGCAGCCGTTCTTTTTCGGATCGATCGCGGTCGTGCGATTTCAGCTGCAGCTGCCATCCGGTGAGGACGTCCAGCGGACGCACGAAATTCATCTTTTTGGTTGCCGAAACGCGGCCACCCAGCTGTTCGACTCTCATCCGCATGGCTTCAAACATGCGCCGCAGGCCTTCCACTTCAGGCGCGGAATTTCGCCACTGAGTCAACAGTTCGCGAACGTCCTGGATGCGGCGCCACCAGTCAAACGCCTGTTCGACATGCACGGTCTCATTCATTCCCAGCTGAGTCAGCAGCCGACACCATTCCTGCCGTTGCAGATTCAGTTCCTGCTGGGCCGCCCGAAAACGATCTCGCAGAATTTTAAGTCGCATGCGACGAGCGGCCGCGCGCATTTGCTTTTTCTGCAGCACTTCAAATTCGGCAATACGCTGTGAACAGTCGCCAATTCGGTCGAGCATCTCGGCCGTTGACGATTTCCAGTTTTCCGCGGCTTCGACTTGATTTTTTCCGAATCGATCGGCCACCGCCATTCGCTGAATTCGTTCCTGCAACAGACGCAGTTGACGGTCGGCCTGTCGCGCTTCGTCCGCAATATCATCCAGCTTCACGCCGATTGTGGCATCAAAGTTATTGCGAAGTCCGTTTCGAACGCCCCACCACATAATCCCGGCGAATCCAAACGCTGCCGCAGCCAGAGCCCCGCCCAGTGCACGTTGCGGTTCACCACCCAAAGAAAAAGTGGCGATGCCAAACAGACACAGTGCCGCACCAATCCAGCCCATCGTTGTGATGGTTTTATCAACCCACTCCGGGATAGATTCATTCAGATCCACGCGATCGATGACTCGCCGAACGGTCTGAATCTTCAGAGCCAGCTGTTCTTCCTGGAGCCGAAGCCGGCCAAGATTCTCAAGCTCACGCAGACGAGCCTGTTCTGATTCAATCGCTTCATTAACGGGGACGCCGACTTCATCCAGTTGTGCATTCAGCTCCACCAGTTCTTTCTGGCTTCGCTTTGTCATACTGCGATTCCAGCGACGCAGCTTTCCGCGGTGCTGCATTGCGTCCTGG
>JBDNHX010000237.1:0-11467 GCA_041688565.1 Planctomycetaceae bacterium | reverse complement strand
TGTGCCCCGTCTGAGACGTTCCAGCGACGAACGGAAGCATCCGCACCGCCGCTGATGACGCTGGCACCATCCGGCGTAAACGCAACGGCAAGCACCGCGCCCGAATGGCCCGTCAGATCGCGAGGCATCTCGGCCCCCTTCCAGAGCTTCACCAAACCATCCGCTCCGGCGGTTGCAATGTCTCCGCTTTGCGGATGGATGGCAATGGAATGAATGCCGCCGGCATGACCCATTTGCTGCTGCTGTTCGACATGGTCGGGGAATGACCAGCTCTGCCATTTGCCCGTGTTTGATCCAGTAACGAGCCGCTTGTCGTCCGAGCTGATCGCGAGCGCCGTCACGGGTCCGGTGGTACTTTTCCAGCTGGCGATCTGTTGCTGATTCTCCAGACTGTAGACACGGATCCATTCATCGAGCCCCGCCGAGATCAGCTGTTTGCCGTCGTGCGTGATCGTCAATGCAGTAATAGACTGCTCGTGAGCTTTCACTGTCGTAGACGCGGCAAAAGGCAGCGTCCAGACCTTTGCGGTGCCATCCGCGCCGGAAGAAACGATGCGTTCACCGTTCCCGAGGAACTGCAAGCCCGTGACCGCTCCCACGTGGGCTCCCCAGTTTGAGACAATCGCTCCCTGATCCACACTTCGGATTTGGAGATCACCCGCCACATCGCCAACGCCAAGTAGAGCGCCCTGCGATGACACCGCCAGTGATTGGATCGGCTGCAGGAAATCATTCATCGCAAATTTCGGCTGACCGTCGCTGACTGTGCTCACTCGCACCGTTTTATCCGCACTTCCAGTTACCAGCAATTGCCCGTTCGGAGTCAACGCAACCGCCACCACTGGCTGGCTGTGGCCTCGCACCGGTGCCATAGTCTCGGAGATTTCCCAAAGGCGCACTGTCCCATCCAGCCCCGCACTCAGCACCAATGGCTTCAACGGATGAAAACTAAGATCGTTGATGGCACCGACATGTCCCGCCAGCAGCGGGCCGAGCGTTCCATCTGCCGTTTTCCAAGTTTGAATTGTGCCCGATTCACTGCCGGATGCCGCCAATGCACCATCTTGAGACAAACCGACAGAGAAAATTCGCCCAACTTGACCTGCCAGTGTGCGTACCGGTTGACCGTTGGCCAATTGTGAGATCTGCACAACTTGATCGTAGCCTCCGCTGATGACGAATCTTTGATCACCCGAAATCGCGACCGCCGATACCGCATCGCTGTGCCCGGAAAGATTCTGGGCTGGCACTGGAGGCCATGTGACTCGACGAATCGATCCATCCTGACCACCCAGCACAACCTGCGAGCCCACTTCAGGAACGCCCAGACTGGAGGCTGGGTGCGAATAAACGACACCGCCCATTTGTGCATTGTCAACATTCCATTCTCGCAGCGTGCCGTCGAAAGAAGCGCCCAGGACCGACTTTGTCATCGGAATCCAGCCGACTCCGACGATTGGACCTGTTGCCCCGGCATAGTTGCGAATCAGTTTGCCCGCCACCGGATCCCACAGACTGACATTGTTTGATTCATCGCCTGTCAGCAGCATTGCTCCATCACGCGACAAGGCGATTGCTGTGGGGACGCCAGGAACGCCAGTCAGATCCAGCAGCGGCCGAGGGATCGCGACGTCGGACACAACGATCTGCTTGCCTGTACCGGCTGTGACAACCTGCTGGCCATCCGGCGAAACGGCAAGTGTCAGAATCGCTCCGTCATGCCACGCTCCGCTGGACAGCAATTGGCCGGTCGCACGATCCCACATCTTCAGCGCGCCGGAGGTGTCACCGCTGAACAGAATCTTGCCGTCCGGAGAATAACCAACGGCATGCACTGGTGCCGCATGTCCTTCCATGTATTGCAGCGGACTTGGAGGAACCGCCTGCCCCGGAACATTGTCTCCAGCAAAAACCGACATCAGAAACACAAGGCAGGAACACGACACCTTTCGAATCATCATCATCGACCTCGCAGAAAAGCCTCTCTGATCCGAGCAACCAGGCGAACCACACGGGACACGCCGGTCGCGCAACTTTTAGGCTTTGCTTACGTTAACGATCTGTGAGACGACTCACCAATGAAACCCGCAGCCCGATTGACGGTAAATGGTAGATGGTCATTAAATGGCACACGGTCATTGGTCACCGAATTTTTTCAATCTGCAACTTGAAATCTCAAATCCCATGGCTCGCCTTCCCCTGTGAGCTCGAGGCAGGTGTTGGATCCGTGAATCGCTTGGGTTCGTCCAATACGCTGAATTGACCCCGGCCTTGTCTGCTCCGCCAAATTCCTCATAGACAACTCCACTCCCTCCGTCTGCCCCTGCCAAAACTGCCTCGCGCACGCCGTAAAGTATTTGCCAAAAGTGGAGTTTCAAAACAACTCTGAGATATGGTCACCAAAAGGCAATACCGGAATTGGACGACCGCTGTGGTCTGGATAGGAGACAACTGTGTCGATTCCCAGATGCCGGTAGACCGTTGCCAGAACGTCCTGAGGTCGCTTGGCATTACTGAACGGCACAGCTCCTTTGGAATCTGACTCCCCGACGACAAGTCCGCCCTGAATGCCGCCGCCAGCGAGGGCCGCGCTAAAGACGTTCGGATAATGATCGCGGCCTCCGGTGGCATTGACTAGCGGCGTTCGTCCAAACTCGCCCCAGGCAAGCACCATCGTTGTTTGCAGCAGGCCGCGCTGATTCAGATCCTGGATCAACGCTGAATATGCCTGGTCCCAGCGCGGCAAAAAGCCGTCTCGCATGGTCTCGTAGCCTTTCACGTGGGTATCCCACCAACGGCAGTCGACAGTAACCAAGGGGACGCCAGCTTCAACCAGTCGCCGGGCCAGCAGAAAACGCTGACTCCATGCCGGTACGCCGCAACGGTCAGGCGTCGGAGCCTGATACGCGGGCATGAAGCCGTAGAGGTCACGAATGTGCTGCGGCTCAGCATCCAGATCAAACGCTTTTCGCGCGGCGTCACCCAGCAGGATGTCCCAGGCTCGTGCCTGAAACGCATCGACGGCTCCAATCTGGGCGGCATGGTTCGCCGCCTTCTTCATGTGGTCCAGACTCTGAAGCAGTTGACGTCGGTCATCGATTCGATCGACCGGCACTTCCGTCGGTGATGCCAGATTCGGAATTTGAAATGCGCCAGAGTTTGCCGGATCTGCCTGCGTCTCAAACGGAGCGCAAGCTGTTCCCAGATAAGACGAATCAACACCGGGGACACGCCGAGGAATCATGACGTACGGCGGCAGTTGAGGATTTCGCTGCCCCAGTTGCCGGGCAACGATGGATCCACAGCTGGGGTGGGTATTGACATCCGGACGACTGCCGCTCGGATAACCCGTGAAGCACAGCTGATCGCCGGAGGAATGTCCGGCATCGGTGTGATTCAGGCTGCGAATGATCGACCATTTGTCCATGATGGCGGCCGACCGTGGCAGCATGTCACAAATTTGAATTCCCGGCACTTTGGTGGACATTGCCCCGAAGTAACCTCGATATTCGACAGGCGCTTCGGGCTTGGGGTCCCACGTTTCGTGCTGACTCGGACCACCGCGCATCCAGAGAATAATCACCGAATGCGGAGACGATTTGTTCGCTGCCGACTCCACCGCCTGGGCCTGTCCGCGAAACACATCGGACAGAGTCAGCCCCGCCGTACCCAGCATACCCGCATGCAGAAAACCGCGTCGTCCTGTTTGACGCAGTGACCTTCGAAACTCACGGCATCCCATTGCGGAAGCACCAGTTTGCATCTGAATAACTCCGGGCGGTACATTGTGGCGGGCTGGCAGACGTAAGTGCCGAAGGACTTTCCGCCGTGGGTGGGGCTGAATCTCATATGGTCTCCGGATTATGGAGCAAGATCAAGGCGAACACCCGAACTTTGGCTGCTGCCCACAGGAATCCGAATTCCTCCGTGCGGTTTTGGAGTTCATCCTGCGAGGACACTCCAGTCTCGCTCAGCGACACGCCTAATCGGCTCTGAACGGTTTGCGTCGCACCGAAGGATCCCGCTATGATCAGAAACGGTTCGGCCTCGACAGCCTCCCGACAAAAAATTGAGACGCGGAGGTATTGGTCCCATGCCAGCTGATCGGCGAGCTTTTCTCAAATTATCTGCAATCGTTGCCGGAGCGCTGGAGTCGAAACGATTGCAGCGGCTTGTGAAAAGGCCGGGGCGGCCGACAAATTCACCTGGTTAATGGAAGCCAATACGGGCCACGTACTTTCCGATGTCATGCGGAAAAAATACAAGCGACTTTTGCATCACACTCATCGTGAGCGATTGCTCACGGGTCATGAAAGTACTCCACCAATGTCCCCGTTTATGATCGTCCGGCTGTGGATCATGGTTTTTTTGCACTACTTCGTCTGGGGGGCGTGGTTTGTCACAATGGGCACATATCTCACGAAGACATTGCAGTTCGAGGGCGGACAGGTCGGGCTGGCGTACGGGACAACGGCAATTGGGGCGATCGTTGCTCCTTTTTTTGCGGGGATTGTCGCTGACCGTTTTTTCGCCACTCAAAAGCTGCTGGGGACACTGCATGTCATCGGCGCGGGATTGCTGTACATTGTTGCGGCACAGGTGACATTCACTACGTTTTATCCGCTGCTGATTCTTTACACCATTACCTACATGGCGGGGCATGGACTCACAAATACGCTGACGCTGCATCACGCGGCGAATCCTGGGAAAGAATTTCCCATCGTCATGATGGCGGGCAGTGTAGGCTGGATCGCCGCCGGTCTGGTCAATAGCAGTCTGAAGCTCGAAAACGATGTTGGCATGTTTCATCTGGCGTGCGGAGCTGCGGCGCTGATGGGGTTGTATTCGTTTACTTTGCCAAACACTCCGCCAAAGGGAGCAGGTCAAAAGATTTCGTTACGAACAATGCTGGGTATCGATGCCCTCAACCTGATGCGTCAGCCCTCGTTCGCAACGTTCATGTTGTGTTCGTTTCTAATCTGCATTCCGTTGAGTTTTTATTTCGCCTGGATGAACGTGTTCCTGAACGAGCTTGGCATCGCCAACGCGGCAGCGAAGATGACAATCGGTCAGGTTTCTGACGTCGTGTTTCTGTTGCTGCTGCCGGTGTTGCTGCCCGTGCTTCGCGTGAAAGGAATACTGCTCACTGGCATGGCGGCGTGGGCATTGCGATTCGGGCTCTTTGCGTGGTTCGACACTGCGCGCGATGCCCACTGGATGATGTACCTTGGAATCGCCGTGCACGGGATGTGCTACGACTTCATATTTGTGATGGGGCGAATGTACGTCGATCAGCAGGCTGGCAAGGAGATTCGCGGTGCAGCCCAGGGGCTGCACGCATTCGTGACACTGGGAATCGGCATGTTTGCCGGTTCCTGGTTGTCGGGCGTTGTCGGCGAGCATTATGCAATTCATGGAGCCGACGGAAGCGTCACTCACAACTTGCAAATGATCTGGGCGATCCCGGCAGTGGTTTCTGTCCTGCTGTCCATCTTGTTTGTCGTCTTATTCAGGGATCGTAATTCGCGAGTGGAATAAGTAGCCCGCGCCGTACCCAAAATCTGACTTTACTTCGAAGTGTCTGGAGTGCGGCTTCCACACAAGGCCAGCGTACACTTAAGAACTCGCCAGCCGATTGTCGGTTTACGCAGGTGGAAAAGGAGCTGGAAGGCAAAGGCACGGGGCGGCGAACGATCGGGAAGGAAGACTATCAGGCGAACGGCGTGATGTATCTGCCGCCGAAAGCTCGGTTCTCGCATTTGCTGTCGCTGCCGGAAGGGGAGAACATCGGCAAAGCAATCAATTAGGCCATGAAATCCGTTGAGGCGGACAACGAAGAACTTAAGGGCGTTCTGCCGAAGACATACACCAAAATCGACAACGCCATTCTCGTATCGCTGCTCAAGAATTTCTCTCAGATTGCCGTCGATGCGGATGGGGACAAGTTCGGGAAGATCTACGAATACTTCCTCGGCAATTTTGCACGGGCGGAAGGGCAACGTGGTGGGGAGTTCTTTACGCTGACCACGATGGTGCAATTGATTGTCGAAATCATCGACCCTCATCATGGGCGATTAATGGACCACTCGTGTCGTTCTGGTGGTATGTACGTCCAGAGTGCCAAGTTCATCAAATCTTGTTCAACGGCGAGCCGCAGGCGCAGGCGAATTCCCGGGAATTTATGTTCAGGCGATCCGGCATAATACGGCAAAGTTTGTAAGATGGAAACTTGCCGGAGGAGTAGATTACGGAGTTTTGTGTTTGCTTTTCATTTGAGATTTCGACGCGCCTACGGTTTGCCGTTAAACGATTGCTCTGCCTCTGATGTTCATCGAAAGGTGAGAAAGGACTGATCTCGCTGGAGACTTTGATTCGAGGCATTTGCGAAAAGAAACGACTGATCGATCTTGTCGAGAACTTTACTCTGTTTGATGAGTCCAGGGGCGGGCTGGTCAAGATCACTGGAAAGAATCATCAGTATCTGGGGGTGAAGGCCCAACTCGACAAAGGCCGAAAACGGACTGAGGCGGAAAAACTGAAGAAGGTCACTGGCGACAAGCTGCTGAACATGGTGAATCTCAACAAGACTCGCACCGATCTGATGGAGAAGTTCAAAAAGCTGATCGACGAATACAACAACGGCATGGACGTTGAATCCTTCATGAAAGTTGAAGCCGCCGGCGTTCGGGATGCCGAAAGCTGTTGATTCCTGAATCAACACCCGATAAAATCGAACGCTTCACGGGGGTGTTAAAAAGGGCTCGTTGAATGCCATTCTATTTTTTCCCAGTGGTCTGAAGAAGCGATTCAGCACCTGGCCGAACATGATGTGACGCAGGACGAATTCACGGAAGTGGTGATGGACGCCCGGGTGATTCAAAAGAGTCGCTCAACGGGCTTGCCGATCGTTCTTGGTTCCACTTCCACAGGTAAACGGTTGGCGTGTGTCTTCGGGTGGCTGGACGAGGACGAAACGGAAATCCTGCCAGTCACGGCGTTTGAGATCTGAGAGGGATGGCGATGAAGAAAGCGATTCACAAAACGAAAGTACTGACACCCGCTGAGAGCCGTCGCATGAAGTCCCTGCAGGCTCAGCTGGATTCCGAGAAGGATGAGATTGTCGCGGCCGGCCGGGAGCTGCTGAGCGCTCATGACGCGATGATTGCGGCCGTGCTGTCTGACCTGCGTTTGGCCAAAGAGACACAGCAATTGAGTTTGAATGATTTGCAGACTCGCACGGGAATGGATCGGGCACAGCTTAGCCGATTGTTCAGTGAGTCCGCAGCCACGGCCAATCCAACCATCCAGACGCTGGAACGCGTTGCGGCCGCATTTGGAAAACGCGTTGTCTTGTCTCTGCAGGATGCCTGAAGATGTGATTCGACATTGATGCCGAAAGTAGAACGAGCCCGATGCGATTACATCGGGCTCGTTCTGTTTGGGGACCTGCGTCAAGGCGTCCCTTTAGGCACACAACACACGCGAACTGACGGGAACTGAGAAACCCACCAAAGCAAAGAACCCCGCAAAACGCAATGTTTTACGGGGTTCTGCGGATGTTTGCGCATACCTACGGCCAGACAAAATGGGCGATGAGGGACTCGAAACCAGACCGGAAAACGCGGCGAAAACAGGGGCCTCTGAAATTCCAGGGGCTGAAACAGGGGCAATCGATTCTACTGCACTTACAGAGGGGCAAATTCGGCAACAGTGTTCATTCCGGAAGACATGACGGACAAAATCCCAATGTTGTATGCGTCCGAGAAGTGGCAAGATCCTGTTGCTGTCTTGAAATATTTCACGCCGGACAGTTCATGGACGTGCTATGTAATTGAGTTTGATCCAGAGGAAAATCTCTGCTTCGGACTTGTCATCGGCCACGAAAGCGAACTCGGCTACTTCTCGCTCGAAGAACTGGAAACCATCCGAGGCCGAATGGGCCTGCCGATCGAACGCGATCTGCACTTCGAGCCGAAACCCGTGTCGGAGTGCAAGTAACAATTCGACGAATCAATTCCTTGAATGTGTCTTCGTGTTTAATGGCAACGATTCGATCCCTGTCGTTTGAAGCGACGACAGGGATCTTCATCTTGAGTTGACACGATCGCGAATCGGATACGGGATGTTCTCCTGCAGTGCATTACTGTGAGCAGATGAAAACCGTGACTACTTTGATACACTACTTGCCCTTCGGGGGATTTTCCTTTACCGGCGGGTGCTTTTTGACAGGACGAACGAGTACTGGCAAACTGGCGGATTTGTGGAATCACGACGCAAACTCATGCTTGGTAAGCGTAGTAAATCATGGGTAAGGCACTTGTGGAGTTGGGCGAACCGATTCAGGACGACGATGCGGATGATGAGCCTGAATCTGAGTAGTCAATGCGATATCGTGACATCGTCCCACTTTGAGCGTACGCTTGTATAAGATTGAAAAATGAACGTCCCTCATCCAGATACTGATCGGCTGAAGCAAGTTGCTTTCATCACGCGACTTCGTGACACAATACGGCCAAGTGACATGTTGGATGTCTGCAGCAGTCAACGTGGAAATCAACGTGACTTGGGTGCCTACTGTGCTCTAATTCCAAATACCATGATTGATTCGTCCCTGCTTGACCCAAGCTGGGATCTTCACAAGGGTAGTGGGTTTCCGTCCGCAATTTCTTCATACCCAAACGGTGTTGAGGTAACAGAGTATTCGCGTTTTGGGCAGTTTCGTGAGGGAATCGAGCCGCTGGTTCTGTATCACGAATTTCACGGGTTGCGGGAAGACTATGTTGAGATTTCTGAAGAGTTTCGAACGTTCCACCGACTGTACCATGATCGCCGGACCAATAAGTTTTGGAAGTTTGATGAAGACGGGCAGGAACAAGTTGTTGCCGAGATTCTGAACCGGTCAGTAAAGATACGCTTTCGCGAAATCCGTGAATTCCTTGCGGTTAAAGAGATGCATTTGGCGTTGTTGTTGGATTCCGTTGAATACTCTACATCGTCTCTCAAGGATCTAGGGCTAGATGATGGCGTTGTAGAAGTAAAAGATGGATTGATTTCGTATTCTTTGGCAGTTCGTGACCTGCATTTTTTGCAACGTAAACACGGTCGGCAATCTATTAGTCGATTTCTTGGCAAGCGATTATTGCAGCCGATGGATCGCAACAAGGTTCCGTTCTTTGGATACTCGCCACCAAAAGAGTTTCCGAAGTTTCTCTCGGATGTTGATGACGACGACAACGAAATTCGATTCACCTGTGATCCGGACCAGCTTGGAAACTATTTTGGTGGTAATCCAAATGCACCACACTATTTGACGCCTGTGCAGTTTCGCAAAGCCGTACTTGACAAGTATTTTAATGAACCCGCTAAGTACGAAGTCAGAGATTCACGCCTGTCCTGCGCTGGACTATGGGGAGTAACGATCGACAATCATCACGATGATCATGTCATTGTTTGGCTTGGGGATCTTGGACGCGATTTGCCTGAATCTGAGTGGCAGCATTGGTTGAGTTTCAACGAACCGAAGACAATCAAAGTGAGTGAGCCATTCTTCAGACGTCAGATCCTTGGTCAATTTGCCGATTCCGATTCAGTGGAGCATGTTTTCGCTCAGCGATATGCGGAATTGTGCCGCGAATCCGAGGAACGACTCGGCTGGCCGTTGTACTTGCCATTAACTGAAGGTGATCGCCATTTTCTTCAGGGGATTCGTGTCCCGAGTAACGATGAACAAAAGGTTTTTGACGAGTTGATTTTATCGATGACCAAAGTCCTAGTTGATTCTCTGAACGAAAAGCAACTGCTTCAGCTTCTGCCGCCCGCAAAAGCAAAGATAGACGGCGGAATCAATCGCTTTGAGGCCGTGCTGGCAATTCAGTATTCGGATATCGTAAAGGAACAAATCAAAGTACTGCGTGAAATGCAGAGCCTGCGTTCTAAAGGGGCGGCTCATCGAAAAGGCAGTGACTATCAGCAATTGAGCAAAGCATTGAAGTTGGACGAACAACCTCTTTGCGACGTCTTTCGTGGTCTGCTGCAAAGGTCAGTTGACTTGTTGATCTTTTTGCAGGACGCCCTGCATGCCGGAGCATTTGATAGTAAATCAGGCAGTTGATTTTGCCAAAGCCTTATGTGCCAAAACACCTTCAGTAACTCCAAATTTCTTCCAGCTCATCGCTATGACCAATCTAAGCCCGACACCAAAAGTTTTCATCTCCTACAGCTGGACCAGTGAAGAACACACTCAATGGGTTGGTGAACTTGGGGAACGACTAATGTCGGATGGCATTGATGTTGTTCTCGACCAATGGTCGTTGGAGGACGGCCATGATGTGAATGCCTTCATGGAACAAATGGTGACTGACCCTTCCATCAAGAGAGTGATCGTGGTATGCGACTCTCTGTATGCTGAAAAAGCAGATGGTCGCAAAGGAGGTGTCGGAACTGAAACGCAGATCATCTCCAAAAAGGTCTACGAGTCTGTTGAGCAGACCAAATTTGTCCCCTTGCTTCGTGAACGGGATGAGTCAGGAAAACCGTGCTTGCCTGTATTTCTGCACTTTAGGCGAAAGCCTAAAGTCCCGGAAGCGTTTGTCGTGGTCTGCGCGGACCCTCGGCGTGGAGTTTTGTTGGCGTGATTTGCGGTAGACGACTGGAGGAAGTTGGGCGACGTGTGATGGTCATGTGCAGAGGCTGATGACGTCCTTGATCAGCGACTTGAATTTCCGCAGGTTTGGGGTTGAAGGCAGAGTCGCCAGAAATTGTTTTCCCAGCATTTCTCGGGCGATTGTGGAGCGGCGATCTGCGTGAGACGGACGGCGGTCGGGGTTATCCCACGGACGGTGGCTGCGGTCGGTCAGCTTGGGTTTTGCGACATCCCACGAGCACAACTCCACCAGCGTATACATCCACTGATTCAGATGCCAGCAGCCGATGCTCGACCAGATGTTGCGAACCTGCTGCTGACCGGCTCCCCAGATTTCTTTCACGTCATGAAAATGCTCTTCGATCGCCCAGCGCGCGGCTACGGTTTCCAGAATGTCGCGAACTTCGATCTTCACATCGGTGCAGAAGTAAGCAGCCCAGCCGCCATCGTCAAACCGCACAATCACAACGCGGATGACGCCGCTCACAAGGCGCGAAGTTGCCAGGAAACTTTTGTACTCCCGCGTCACCATCGAACCGCGACACTGATACGTCATCGAGTCCCAGTCGTCCGCATCGGTGGCCAGCTTTGCGAGACTGATGCGATGGAGCCCATAGATGCGGTGTCGACCGGACTGACAGGGCTTCGGCGCAGGAGGCAGATCAAACAGACAGGCGTCCTTCCGCGTAAGCGTCCGGTGAACCGCATCTTGTGAGGGTTTCTATTCTGAGGGGGATTTTTTCCCGTCCTGGAATGGAGATCATAGCAATGGTGCATCGACTGCGAAGTGTTGACAAAGAAGAGTTTTGGCGGTGGCATGTGGAG
>JBDNHX010000236.1:0-2610 GCA_041688565.1 Planctomycetaceae bacterium | reverse complement strand
CATCGGTTGCGAGCCATCGCCATTCCACTGGCAGATTTCGCTTTGCTGGATCTGATCCGGAATCAGGCCAGCCGCATCGGCCTTCGAATTGTTCCGATCGTCGCCTACTGTGAACGAGTCGCCGTGCCGACGGTGATCGGCGTGCTGCGACCAATCGTGTTGCTGCCCGCATCCGTGATGACAGGTCTGACCACCGGCGAATTCTCCGCCATCATCAGCCACGAATTCGCTCACATCCGTCGCTATGACCTCTGGATGAATCTGCTGCAGCGACTAATCGAATCATTGCTGTTCTTTCATCCGGTGGTCTGGTTCCTCAGCCGTTGTCTGAGTGCCGAGCGAGAAATCTGTTGCGACGACCTCGTCGTGCGATCCGGCCATGAAGCGATGAACTACGCCGGTGCGTTGTTGCGAATGGCCGAGTTGTGTGGGATTCCGCGACATCAAAACGTTGCCGCCCTGACGGCAACCGGCCGCAGCATGTCGCTGCTGGAACGTCGAATCGGACGATTGATCAACGCTCAGCCAGAGCCACGATTGCAGCTCACTCGAATGGGAGTGCTGACTCTGATTTTGACGCTGGTGAGTTTCTTGGCTGCTCCGGGAATTGTTCGTAGTTGGGCGGCAGCCCAGCAGCCCGCAGTCGCTGAGGATTCAAGTGAATCCAACACCGGCACGCCAAATGAGCAAGAACTCCCTGAAAATGAGGGAGATACGAAGGCCACTTCAAAGTCAGCAACTCAGGCGGAAGACGCAAAGGTCACGATCTCTGGCCGCATCGTTTTGGAAGATGGTTCGTCTGCGACCACGAAGGGCTGGATGTACAACCACATCAAGTCGGGGAATGGTGGATTCATTGGCGCTGTGGACCAATTTGTGGATCATTTTTCTTTTACATGCCCTGCGGGAACAGTCTGGGTTTCCTACTTTGCGGATGGTTTTGCGCCCGCGTGGACCGAGCAGTTCGAAATGAAGTCGGGCGAAGTTCGCAACGATTTCACCATCGTTTTTAAGCCCGGGCGATCGAAAAGAATTCGAGTGATTAACAAAGAAGGCCGCAGCGTTTCCGACGCGAAATTGGTGGCGCATCCTGAGATGCACGGCGAAAGAAGCGGACCGGTTGATCCAAAACTCACGGACGAGAAGGGCGAGTTGTGGCTGGAGCATTTGGCCGAGTCGCCGTATGCGTTTCGGATCGAAGCAAAGGGTTATCAGACTCTGCGGAGCGAATCTGTTGATGTCTCTTCCAGCGACGTCCTCGAACAAGTCCTCATCCGCAGCGACGTCACAAATGGCGTCATCTTAAACTCCGACGGAACTCCCGCAGCGGCGGCAAAGTTGCTGGCCAATGTGGAAGTTTATGAAAATGGTAATGCAAATAGTATTGATGATCCCAGTGACGCTTTCTGGGGAACGTCTTTTGCGATTACTGATAGCGAGGGGCGATTCAAATTGGATCAGCTCTCATCGACTTCGCATTATCTGTTCATCATACAAACAGCAGACGGAGCGCGAGCCGTCATTAGCGACATTCGCGCGGGACAGAAAGATCTGAAGATCACCGTTCCAAGGCGGCGTGACCTGAATGTGACAATCCAAGGCGATACCAGCGAAATTCTGCAGAGACAAGGCAAACCGTTTCTCAGCGTACGGCAACGTGTTGATCTTCGCAGCGGGGACAGACAACTTTATGGTGCGCTGATGGGAGGTGACGCATTCATCGAAGTCAACGAAACTGGCGGCACAGCGGTATTCCGAGGTCTCGCTGTGGATCTGAGTCCCGATGCACCGGCTCAAAAGGTAGAAATCAGCCTGGGCTACGATAAAGACTTATCACAAACAGTTCCGATCAACCTGAACGGCGAGACTAAAGTCACGTTTGAACTGCCGGAAAAAAAAGCGGCACCTGTTCCCGAAGCCATTGCTGCAAAGTCAAAGTATGAACAACTGCCGATTCAATGGGGTGAATCGGTGAGTGGGCTGAGGATCGGTGCAATGTTTGTGGATGCACCTGCGTATGGGGTCAAATCGTTCAAGACGATAGATGAGGCACACTTGCAGCTGTATGTTCAGAATGTCAGCAAGGAAAATGTTCTGTGTCAGTTCCCGTTGCCACATCCCCAGGACGGCTGGGGTTTGAATATTGAAAACAAATCCGGAACCGATCTTCATCGCAAACAGATTTTGGAAACAGGGGAAACGTCGCTCCGAATATTCTCCGCTGAATTGGCGCCTCGTGAGATTCAGCCGATGACCGGCAAACTAGAAAAATATCATGAGACGAAGGAAGGTCTCGGCAATGGTGCCGAAATCGAGCATGTGAAATTCAAGGTCGCTTCGACGTTGTCTGAAAGTGGCGAATTGCAGCCGCCGTTCACATACGGCTTTTCTGAGGGGCAGTTCACAGCCCAGATATTCGCACGGTTTCGCCGGTCGGATATTCCTAACGAGACGGTAAACCTGGAAACTGTTAGAGTATCGTTTGAAGTCGGAAGTGTTGCTGAAGCATCACGAATTCTCCATCCACATTGTGTCGTACAAGTCGAGAACTTGCTGAATCGCCCGCTGATCGAGGCCATTTCTCTTTTCAACTTCGAAGCGAAGGAAAGT
>JBDNHX010000235.1:0-7193 GCA_041688565.1 Planctomycetaceae bacterium | reverse complement strand
CGAATGAGTTGGCGATACAAGGCTTTCGGAATAGACATCGGAATTCAGTTCGTTGTTGGCAGTCGCAAAGGCAAGTGTGGTTACGAAAATTTCCTACCTCGCGGCGGCTTAGAAAGATGGGGTGTTTGAACGTACGTCGACATGCCTGGACCACGGGCATCTCAATCCCGCAATTCTTGTCCGCAGTGTAAGCACGTGGGCGGCCTCGCTAGGTGTTGGATGCGATCTCGCCTCAACAGCGGTCACTGTTGGCGGCAATTTTTCGGTTCCCGATCGCTCTGCGCAGTCACGTCGTAATTGCAACGCTAGAGTAATAATACTAGAATGCAATCGAGTTGCAATTGTGCGGTGTCGAGAACGGTGGGGTTTTTGTATAGACCAAGAGAATCAAGTTTACTATCGCCGGGCCAAGACTCCACGACGTGGCCAAGCAATGGTCGAGTTCGCGATCATTAGCTTTTTACTGACCGTGATGTTATCGGCGTTCTTGGGTTTGATCGTTCTGGGTTTGGGCTCCTTCCAAAACAACCTCGCCGCCGAATCAGCCGGTCGTCTGCTTGATGAAAATTTGCCCAACACTTTGACGACGTCCGAAGAAGTTTACGAAGAACTAAAAACCAGTGGCCGGTATGATGAGGCGAATCTAATGATCTCGTCCGCCAATTGGTACAACTCGGCATTTCGATCGGGATTACCTGAAATCAATCGAGCCTTGTTGGGTAATTTCATCTATGACCCTGACCTAGATGCTTTTCGATATCCGGGTGCGGTGGTTAAGAATGCTACCGATGAACAAACCGTTCTTATCCCCTTACTGTAAAGACGCAACACCTCCGGTCGCCAAAGGAATCGACCGTGCATTTTATGTTTCGTCCGTAGACACACCGGTGTCGGATGACTGGGTGGGCCCTGTCTGTCAGCGTTTCCAAGATTGATGATGAAACCTCATCGGGTCGTCATCTTTTATCCGTCGCAGCCTGGATCGATGCTGAACCTTGAAGTCGTCCGCGATATTGACGGGCGGATCGTATCACAGAATCCGATTGAGGCCAACGATGCTACGGTCTCTCTCTGCGTTGCCCGCGGGCTATACGTTCGAAACACCGCCTATGAATCCCTACGTGGACAGCTCGACCTCTCGCGGCCAATATGGCTTGGGCGATTCGTTTGCATTTCTGAAAAAGGTCCGTCCCTATCGCCGCATTTTTGAATCGGCAGCAGTAATCAGGCCAGAAGAATAGCAGCTCAAATCGCGTCTTCGGATATTCGACTAACCCTCGGGATCATCGATCAATTCTTGCAATCGGGCGGCCAGTGTTGGGCTGAACCGAGCGGGCCAAGTCGAATCGATCAAGCCGATTTCGAGCATGTCTCGTAGGTGCGTCCGATCTTTGTCCCGAAATGAATTCAACTTCATCTCGACCAGCGCTGGCAGTGAGACAACCTGGAAATCTTGACCACGCTCGGAATCGAGAACGTCTGGAGCTGGCGATTCGTATTCGGCTCGCACCTTTCGACCAGCGATCAACACATGCACCGCATCACGAAACTTGCCTTCAGGTGAATCGAGAAAGAATTGAATCCCGGCGGCTTTGCGATAGACAGCCAAGTGTGATGCAAACAATCAAAGCGATGCATGATCGAGTGATAAGCGAATACATTGTGATCGTGGCTGCCACAAAGGAAGTTTCGAATCCCACAGATTTCTCCACCAGCGTATTGTCGATCAGCTCGCACAGCGGCCCTGAGTGGTCGTTCGCGTGGACAAGGTCGTCGAGGGTTGCGGTGCCAGGGGAGGGCGAGCTTCGAACACGGTCAGCGTCGATTCCACCCAACTCATGCAGGCGTTCTGCCAGGTTTTCAGTGACGGCGGCATGAGTCATGCGGTGACACTCCGTAACCATTGATGAAATTTCTGACGGCAAATAACAGATCTGCACCGAAGCCGTTTTAACCCGCGACACGTCAACGTTTTCGAAGGGAACCGGGCGAGATCGACAGCGCTACGCCGGACCACTGTACTCAGGTATCGGCCGATGTTCCAGAGAAACGATTCTGCGGAGGAAACTTAGGGGTCGTCGCGTGGTGGTGCTCATTTGACAAAGTAGGCGTCACTCTTCGAGTGACGAAGGCCGCAAAACGGGGCTCCTGGCATTCATCACTCGGAGAGTGATGCCAACTATCACCGCAAATCGACTGCCATTGGGCCATCGCCGGGGGTTTGGCGGTAAACGAATTGATGTCTGCGGTGCAGGAATAATCGGAATAATCGTTAAATCTTCTCATCTCCGTCCAGGGCTGTGCCGATGAAGGAGAAACGTGATGGGGTTGGTCGCCCGTTGTTTTTTTCCCTTACCCATTTCGGAAGGTGCTCCATGCTTTGCCTGGGCAGCCTGATCAAGCGATTTGCTGCGGCGACCTTCGGTGCTGTCGTCCTTCTCGCCATTCCCGGCCGCGAAGTTGCGGGTCAGGAGTTGCTGTCGCCCGCTTTCAATAACGCGGAACCATCCGAACGTACACCGATTCGGTCAATGCGCCGGGCTCCACCTGAGCGTGCTGAGTTTTCTGCTCAGGATCCGCAGTCTCCCGAGGGGAAGGAACAACGGTTCCTCATTGAACGAATCGATGCCCAGCGGACTCTCGATGTGACCGTTGGCCGTCCCACGATCCTGCGATTTCATACCGTGCCGTTTCGTGATCAGATCGGGGATCCCTCCATCGCCGAAACTTTGAACATCAGCGAAACAGAGTTCAGTATTACGGGAAAAAAAGTCGGTTCGACCGTGCTGAATTTCTGGTTCCGAGACCCGGCGGGGCTCAATGATCAGGAAGTGTTGAGCTACCTGGTTCGGGTCTCCGACGATCCCGAGCGATCGCGGCAATATGACATCCTGCTGGAAAACCTGGAACGCGACATCAATCGCGGATTTCCGAACAGCGTTGTGGATCTTAGCTATGTGGGCTCTCAGGTCGTGGTTCGCGGAAAGGCTCGTGACATCGAAGAGGCGACTCATCTTCTGCGAATCGTGTCCCAAAGTCTTCCGGGGGAAGACCAGGTCGACCAGTCTGCTGCAATCGTTCCAGCGACTTCTCAGAATTCCGCACAGACAGATCTGTTCCGGCCCAACAGCATTCAGCCTTCCTCATTCGTATCGGCCGACGGATTTTCAATTGACGAAATCGTCGGGGCCGGAGGGCTGGAATCGATTTTACGTGGCGAAGCTTCGACTGGAGTCAATGCGAATCGCATTAACAATCGCATAGTCAACATGCTGGAAATCGCGGGCGTCCATCAGGTGATGCTGAAGGTTACGCTGGCAGAAGTGGTACGGGATTCAGGGCGAAGTCTGATTGCCAACACGCGGTTTGGAGTCGACACAGACGATCAGAGCGACATCAGTTTTATTCACGAAACTGGTGTCGGGCGTCTGACGTTTCAGACCGATCAGTTCTTTCTGCGATTCGACGCCTTGAAGCGACTGGGGATGGCAAGATCCCTTTCGGAGCCCAACCTGACAACTCTTAGCGGTCAGGCAGCGACCTTTTTAGTCGGTGGGCAATTCCCGATTCTTGAGTCGACTTCGACAGTCGCGGCTGTCAACCAAAATATTCGCTACATTCCCTTCGGAGTGCAGCTATCGGTACTCCCAACGGTCACCGATGGCGATCGCATCCGATTGCAGTTGCAGGCCACGATTTCGGAGACATCGAATGGCGGGCAGGCGGGAGGAGGAGGAGGTGGTGGCGGTGGTCAAAACAACGACCCGAGTCAGCCGCCCAGTTTAAGCACTCGTACTTTTACTTCAACCGTGGAACTGCGTGACACAGAATCACTGGCACTCGCCGGGCTCATTCGGAACTCTCTGACAACCTCGTCGGCTCGCATACCCTTCCTTGGTGATCTGCCCGTGGTTGGCAACCTCTTCGGTCAGAACAGCAGCGCCTATCAGGAGCAGGAACTTCTGGTCATTGTGACTCCGTATCTGGTCTCGCCTGTTCGAGCAGGAACAACACCTGCGGTTCCGGGAAGCGACACGTTTGAATCTGATGATCTGGAATTCTTCATTCACGGAGGAGTGAACGGATCCATCGCGGAGGATTATAGAACGCCTGTTCGCTCCAGCATTTCAAAGATGCGAGCTTTTCGACGCAGCGAGCAGAAATACATTATCGGAATGCCGGGACATGCGTCAGGACGGCCACTGCCGGACGCTGCAGGTCCTCAAAGCGCCGTGAAGACAAGCCCGCTGACGGAGGTGACACAATGAACGGCTGCCAATTGGATGCTCGTATCACATTGAGTCTGTTGTGTCTGTTGTGTCTGAGTCTGGTCGCATTTTCTGGATGCGCGACGGGCAAGGCTCAAATGAATGCCTGTGAAGACTGTCGATCCGGTGACACAATTCGGTGCCTGCCGCGTTCACACTCTCAGGATCCCCCGAATGCCGCAATCGCCGGTGTTCATCGCTGCGTCGAACCATTGCCGAAAGATGCAGTCCCTGTGCCGGCAGGTGCCTACGTTCAGCAGTGGCGTGAAGTCATGTTTGATGGGGCTCAGCAACGTCATTGGTTGATCAGTCGCAATGAATGGTTTGATGGAGGCAGTAAACTGGGCCCAAAAGGAAGAGAGCATGTGAAGCGAATCGCGGAAGCAATGCAGATGCAGCCGAACTGGGTTGTCATCGAATCCGAACCTGTGGCACTCAAAATTGCCGAAAGCTACGAAGACGCGCTGCTGGCGCATGAAACGCTGCATGCCGAACGTCGAGATGCTGTCGTAATCGCACTTGCCGAAGCAGGCCATGAGAATGCTGCAGACTGTGTCATCTTTGATGATGATCGGTCGGTCGGAATTCGTGGAATCGAAGCGCCCGTGATTTTCAATGGCCAGTTTGGCGGCGGTGGCGGACGCGGCAACATGGGCGGTGGTGGCGGAATGGGTGGCGGAATGGGTGGCGGAATGGGTGGCGGAATGGGTGGTGGAATGGGTGGTGGTGGTGGGTTTGGTGGAGGTGGCGGTGGAATCTTCTAAACAAAAGCGACTGGCACTTGCGACGATCTGGCTCATCGGCCTTGCCGGCTGCTCCAGTCTGTCTTCGGTCACCCATTTTCCACGTGTGCCTCGGCCTGTGGCGAGTTCGAAGCCCAGTGCTCTCGCGCGGCTTGAGGATCCCAAGGGGAAGCAGCTTGCGATCTCCTGGGAAACAGCAAAGCTGGCGGAACAGCGAGGCATGGACAGCGAAGCCATCGCGGCGTATCTGGAAGTCCGAAAAATCAACCCATCGGCTGTCGGCGTTTCCCATGGGCTTGCCGTTTTGTACGACCGGTCCGGAATGACGGATGCTGCCTCCAGGGAGTATCGAGCGGCATTGCTGGAACGTCCGCAGGATCCGGACGTCCATTGCGATTACGGTTATTTTCTCTACTCTAATGGACACAGTGCCGAGGCTGAAGTGGCATTGAAGCAGTCGTTGCAGTTTGCTCCCGAGCATCACCAGGCGACCATCAATCTAGCCCTCGTTGTGGGCAATCAGAGGCGCTATGACGAGTCTCTGCAGTTGTTCACAAGAGCCATCGGTCCGGCGGCCGCGTTACACAACGTGGGAATGCTGAAGCTGCGAGCCGGTGAAACGGCTTCGGCCCGACAGATGCTGGCTGAGGCGTCTCGGCGAGACCCCAGTATTAGTGAGGAGCCCCGCGTGCTGGAAACGCTGAACGCACAGGATCAGGCGAATGCTCGTACTGCTACGTCGCACGCTGATGCGACAGCTCGCAACGACGGCACCACTGCGCGCGTTAATCACACCGTTCGAGAAGACGATGCCTCGGGAGTCGTCTTTTTGGCGGAGTGACAGAGAACGTCGCCGAAATCGCCGAGAATATCAAATCCCCACGGCGGCTTTTCGCGGCTGTTCATTGTGAGTGGTCGTTCCCAGGAGTAAACTTTGGAGGTGATCTGACACTCTGGTCGTCGCGCGACGTCTCCTGACATCTGCGAAGGTTCAGAACACATCTGAGCAGCCGGTCATTACGTGCATTTCGCGCAGTTGATGTTGTCAGGGAGTTTGGGGATGATCCACGACAAAAACGTGAGTCGTATGCGGAAAGCTGATTTAGTCCCGTTCAACGGCCTAACAGCTCCGGTCAAATGTCACTCGCTTTATAGCGGAACGCGCCAAGCGTTTTGGCACTTAGCTCGAAAAGCGAGCATTCCAAAAGCCTTAGCGGCTTCCGCTACAGCCCTCTGCAGGCAAAGTGAGTGCCATGAGGCTCCAGCCTCGGTGGCTGTTCCAGCGTTTATGATCACACAACGGCACGCGCACGCATTCCGGCTGAGTAAATCCACAGGCCGCTTGAGCCGATCCGGCCAGGCGATGGTCGAATTTGCGATCATCAGTTTTCTTCTGACCGCGATGCTGGCCGGCTTCCTTGGCATTATCGTACTTGGACTGGGATCGTTCCAAAACAACCTCGCGGCGGAGTCAGCCGGGCGATTGCTGGATCGAGCGTTGCCGAACACGCTGACCTCTTCCGACTCGGTTTACGAAGAGCTTGTCACCAGCGGACTTTATGACGAATCCCGCCTGATCATTTCGTCTGCTGATTGGTATGACTCCGCATTTCGCAGCGCGCTTCCGGAGATTAATCGAGCGTTACTGGGCAATTACATCTACGATCCTGACCTCGACGCATTTCGTTACCCAGGGGCGGTCGTCCAAAACTCAGCCAGCCAGCAGACAGTTCTGATTCCGTTGCTGAAGGACACGAACCCTCCGCTGGCAAAAGGGATTGATCGAGCATTCAATGTTTCAGTTGGTGACACTCCTGTCGCAGATGACTGGGTCGGACCGGTCACGGTTTCGAAGATTGACGACGAGAATTATCGCCTCGTGATTTTCTATCCCTCGCAGCCCGCTTCGATGTTGAACCTGGAACTTGTGCGAGACGCCGAGGGTAGAATTCTGACTCAGACTCCCGTGGAGGCGGATGATTCCGCCATCACGCTGTCTGCTCTTCCAGCCGGCTATTCGTTTGCCACGCCGCCCGTGAATCCTGATGTGGATGCATCGGTCTCCCGAGGAAAGTATGGGCTGGGACAGACCTTTGCGTTTTTGAAGGCCGTCCGTCCGTATCGCCGCGTGTTCGAGTCGGCGTCTGTCTTTCGCCTGGCGGAATGATAGTCACCATCGCAT
>JBDNHX010000234.1:0-4017 GCA_041688565.1 Planctomycetaceae bacterium | reverse complement strand
GCCACTAAAACGATCAGCAGCCAAAGCACGGCACCACTCAACGTGACCGCAATTGGCTTGCCAACCACCAGTTTACGAACAGGGTCCCGAAGAAAGTCAATCAGGATTCCCAGGAAAATGGCTTTCCGCCAGTCAGCAAGCGCAACAAGACAAGCCCCAGCGAACACCAAAATCCAGAGAGATCCCCAAATGCCGGTCATGACGCTATTCCCCGCAAACTCTTCATCAACCTGATCCTGTTGCCTGCCTGGGCAACCATAAAGCGGAAGCGATGAAGCTCTTCAGGCTTTCGCCCCCCCACAAGGACGAACCTCCGAAAGGTCTCCGGAAAACCAGGTTGCGTTCAGAAACAAACCGCAGCCTGTTGGGGCGTGTTGATTTAGTGAGCCGCAAAGCGCTAGCTGCGGGTGTGTGTCATAAAAACACAAGGAAAAAACCCACGTCTCGCGCCTCGCGGCTCAGGTTGTGACTAAATCAACACCCGGTGTTACCGACGGAGATCGGCACCGTTGTGATGATATCAGAAAATGCCCGGTTGAATTATCGAATGGCAGCCAGGTTCTGACAGACATCCCCGCTGGCCGAACAGATTAATCTTTACGCACACCATTCAACAGAGGTTTCTCAAACGAAAACGCAGCTCGCAGAATACCTTCCGCGGCAATCTCCGGAGAATACCCCCGCACGTGTTTTTGACATTCCATTTTCATATTCGATAGCGAACAGCAAGCGCCTCCAATTTCAGAAAATCGCATGGATAACTCGTCCCAGTCCCCCATCGTAAACGTCCAGCCAGTTTTTCCGGAGACAATCAGATCCGAGGCACAGCCAACATGATCGCTCACAATCGCCGGTATTCCGCAGGCCATGGCTTCATTCGCCACCAGCCCCCAAGTCTCACCAGCATCAGACGGCAGCACAAGGACATCGGCTGCGACATAGGCGTTAACGATTTCGGTCTGATTCAGAAAGCCGGTGAAGGTGACAGCGGCGAGCGACGAGTGGCGAGAGGTGAGAACGGAAGGCACGAGAGATTCACAGGTGGCGCGTAGTTCGCCGTCGCCGACCATAAGCAGGTGGATCGGACGATGCGGCTCCTGAGATGCCCGAACACTCTGATGAGCCCGCAGGAATGCTTCAACAAGTTCGACAGGATGCTTCTTGTGCTCAAACTTGCCGCAGTAAAGGAAGCACACGGCATCCTCTGGAATGTTCCATTGGGCTCGCAGTTCGGACCGATGCGATTCTGCAATCACTGCCGCTCTGGCAAACCGGTCATTCTCGACGCAGTACGGAGCATCAAACATCCGCGATTCCGGAATTCCGTGACTCCTGTAGAACTCACGATTCGCTCGACCAATCGGCAGAAATGCATCATATCTTCGTACAAGTTGCCGCTGGAGAATCCGCTTCCACCAGGATCGCTTTCGCAGGTTGTTAGCCTCACCCCGAACAATACAAGGGATCCCGAGTCGCTTGCAGGCCCACAGTGCTTGTAGGCACGTCTTCACGACCCAGCCGTTGACAACAACGACATCAATCTCCAGTTCTCGCAGGACCGACTGAACCTCAGGAGTATCACACCCGCTGAAGTGCGTGACACCTGGAGACTTCGACACGTTCTTTAAGATGCGGTATTGATAACCTTCCAACAGAGGAATATCCCATTCGAAGGCCACGCCAAACCCAGCTCCCTGAGCTGCGGCATCCGGGAGCATAGCAAACAACACCGTGAATTCTATGTCCTTACGCGCCGCCAGACATCGAAACACCGGCACCTGATATTGAATCGGGTGACTGGTGACGAATGCCACGCGGAGAGGGCGTTGAACGGCGGAGTGAAGAGAGGCGAGTGGCGAGAAGGGAATAGGTTCTGAGACGCAGGATGCCTGGCGCGAGGAATCGCTGCTCACTTCATCAACTGCCAACTCTCCATCGTTCTTCATTCGCAATTCCTGCCCTTCAACTCTTATCTCTCGCGGTCTGTTGATTTAGTAGAGTCAACTCAACGGTGTCGCTGTCCTCAAGCCCGCGTCCCACCGGCATGAAGCCAAATGGCGTGGACTTAATCAGCCGCAGGGCGCTAGTCCAATGGCAGTCGATTTACGATTATAGTAGCCATCACTCTCCGAGTGATGAATGCCAACGGACGCATTTTGCGGCCTTCGTCACTCGGAGAGTGACGTCTACTTTGTAAAAAATTCACAACCTCTCCGCGAAAGCCACGCAACTTTCGCCGAGCGACAGGCGACCAAAATTGCATTGTTCATGTCCAGAATGGACTAAATCAAAAACCCGCTCGCACCTTGCACCTCAATGTCCCGGTACCCCGCCCCTTTGATCCAATGCTGCGAAAAGCCTGGTGAGATCAACCTGCCAGCCAGGCAGTAC
Organism: Planctomycetaceae bacterium; assembly: GCA_041688565.1. Taxonomy (GTDB): domain Bacteria; phylum Planctomycetota; class Planctomycetia; order Planctomycetales; family Planctomycetaceae; genus SXXK01. The sequence goes on along the minus strand of JBDNHX010000234.1, from coordinate 1,626 downwards.
GTCAAGCCCATCAATCGTCTCCTCCTCGGTCGCAATGCGGACGGACTCGGCATCGGTATAAACAGCCACCGAGCGAGTTTGAGGATCAACCTCCAAACTAAACGCACACCCGCTAAAAAATATTCTCTGCGTTTACGCGCCATCTCGCCCCGAGTGTTACCAGCACCGAGCACTTCGACGACAAAATCCGGAACCAGTTCGGGCACAGGATCCGTTGGCAATTTTCCGTTCGGCATTCGCTGCCAACTGAAAAATCCCACTCGGCTGCCCGAACCGTGTTAGCAAACAGGCGGGTCGTCCCATCAGGTCCTGTCACTACGCCGAGCGGTTGTGCTTCAAGATGATTTCTCAGCCACTGAACCAACACCATCGCCAGTAAAGATTCCAGCCAACCCATCGGCTTCTCCACGAGCGTGCCATCGATCAGCTCACACAGTCGATCATCCGTTCGCTGGGTCTCGATCAAGTCTGCCAGCGTCGCAGTCCCTGGAGCCGGAGCAGCACGGACTCGTGATGGCGTAATTCCCCAGACTCGCCAGACGGTCTTCCATTGAGACCGTTACCGCCGCGTTCATCGGATCCCGTTTCGGAGTTTCGATTGTGCTCACCGACTCATTCTACCAAAACCACACTCCAGCGACATAAACAACTTCCAACTGCCAATCGGACGACTTCCCAATGACATTAGCAATTTTCCTCGGCGTCCAGGCACTTCATTTTTTTGCTGTTCGTGGAGGTCCCCAGTGGCTGACTAATCAGCTTTGGTCCGGTCGCCGATAACCGAGCTGCCAACACGATGGCTCGAAGTTCCCCCAGCAACTTCACTGGAATATACCATGGATGCCGCAGGTGAAATTTTGTGCGAACTTCACGCAACAGCCGACGAAAAACGTATCGCCATTGCGCCAAACCACCGCTGTTGACCATCGCAAAATAGTAGTCGCCGACCCCATGCTCGGGTGATGCCGACGTCAGATGATTACTATTCGTGCGGGTCCCTCCTCTTTGTGCTCGCAAATGAAAGATCCGCGCCTCCGGCTGAAAGCGAATACGGCCTCCCGCTCGACAAAGTCGCTTGCAGAAATCATTATCAAATCGATAGGCGACAGGCGGTAAAAAATTTTCGTCAAATCCGCCGATCTGAATAGCTCTACCCCGACGGACGGTCAGATTTCCGGACATGCCGTTCTGGATGAACACCGCTTGAGCCGACCGAAAGCGAAATCCACAGTCTGCAAATGGCCCGACTTCAGACTGATGCTGGTACATCAAGTCGGGAAATTCTCCTGGCTGCAAAACCTGCCCTGCGACGGCCCAGACATCGTCCGCCACAAATCCGGCAACATGCTGTGCCAGGAATCCAGGTTCAACCCGAATGTCGTCGTCAAGAAACAGGACAAATTCTGAAGTGGCTTGCCTGATCGCTTCATTTAAAGCCCCGGGCTGCGACGGCTGCGTGAGCTGAATCCAGCGGATGTGTCCGCCACTATTCCATTCCGACAGACGTGCAGTTGTTGCAAGTTCATGCACAGGAGTCTGATCCAGAATCAAAATTTCACTGGCTGCTGGCGACTGATCGAGCAGCATCTGAATGGTATCAAGCAGCACCTGTTCGCGCCCCAGCGT
>JBDNHX010000233.1:0-9837 GCA_041688565.1 Planctomycetaceae bacterium | reverse complement strand
GGAAGGCTACGTTGCAATTGTGATCACGACGCGAGACATCGCAATCCGTCATGGCCTGCCGATGCTGGGTGTGATTCGCAGCGTCGGCGTTGCCTCAGATGGAAAAGGTCGCAGCCTCTGGGCACCCCGCATGGAAGGCCAAGTGTTGGCATTGCAGCGAGCCTATGCGGAGTCCAGGCTTGATGCACTTGATATTGATTACATGGAGGCTCACGCAACCAGCACTCAACTGGGCGACGCAACCGAACTGGAGACACTCAAACGACTTGCCTCCAGCAGCCCGGTCTTTGGCGACAAACGGTCCAAAAATGATCGTCTGTTGCTTGGCAGCGTAAAGTCCAACATCGGCCACACTCTGGAAGCAGCTGGACTGATTGGGCTGGTCAAGGTTTTGATTGCCATGCAGCGGCGAGAAATTCCGCCATCGCTGCGTTTTGAAAACCCCAACCACAATTACGACTGGTCCACAGCTCCCGTCAAAGTTGTCGCAAAGGCTGAACCCTGGCCGGAAGGATCATTGCACCGGCGCTCGCGTCGGGCGGCTGTGAGTGCCTTTGGGATCGGCGGCCTGAATGCGCATGTTGTGATTGAGGAATGCCCGAAATCAGCAGTAAAAAGTGCTTTTGGCAAAGCGTCTGATTCTCAACAGGCGACTCTTGACCACACACGTTCCGCAGAACCGATTGCCATTGTCGGACGCGGAATTGTTGTGGCAGGAGCGAAAAATCTGCAGGAATTTCAGTCGCTGATCGAATCCACGAAGTCGGCCATCGGGGACGCTCCTGTCGACCGCTGGAGAAAGCAGGCGGGCGTTACGGCTGGCGCTGTACCACAGACCTACCAGACTCCGCATTGCCGTGGCGGGTATATCCGCGAATTCGAATTCGATGCGGCTCGGTATCGGATACCGCCGAAGCAGGTGCAGCAGGCGAATCCCGTCCAGATGATGCTGATCGATGCCGTAGCCCAGGCTCTGGATGATGTGAACAAATCCAGCAGCGAGGTTTCTTCTGAGCAGCCGAACCCGGATGCGCGGCAGAAAAATGAACCGGCGTGGCCGGTGGATCGGCAGCGAATTAGTGTCGTGATTGGAACAATTTTTGGCGGCGAGTTCGGCGACCAGCTCCAGGTCGGAATGCGACTGCCTGAAATCTGCGGCCAGATGATGGCTGCAATGCAGCGACGGGGTTTATCACCCCAGCTGGCTCAAAAAGCGGCGGACGAGTTCCGTCAGATTGTCCTGAAGAACCGCCCTGCTCTGCTGGACGAAACCGGAAGTTTCACGGCCAGCACACTGGCATCGCGCGTCGCAAAAACATTTGACCTGATGGGCGGTGCCTGTGCGCTCGACAGCGATGATGCGTCGGGACTGGCGGCGCTGACTGTCGCCGTGGACCAGTTGCGAGCCGGGACGAGCGATATGGTCGTCTGCGGCTCTGCTCAGCGATCAATGAGCCTTTCTGCGTTTGAAGCACTCGACATGACCGGTCGACTTCTCCGCTCCGGACGAACGGAAGACGTTCCTGATGATTGCCAGCAGATCATTCCAGGCGAAGGTGTGGTCACTTTGGTTTTGTGTCGCCTGTCGGACGCCAAACGCCTGAAGCTGCCAATCCATGGACTGATTGATAACATTGGCCAGAACCAGCCATCCGCTGAAGTCAGCGGTCAGCATCGCATTGATGCACAGTTGCCAGTTCTGAATTCCGCAGATGCCGCAATCGTGCGAAAAATCGGGTATCTTTCCGGAGCCCACTCGCTGATCAGGGTCGTAACAGAAACCCTTTCTGGAAAAATCCTGAGCCCCAACAAGACCCCGCAGAGTCCGGAAGCCGTCACAATTTCCGCTCGAACGAGTGACGGAATTCTACTTCAGGCAACTCTTCAGACTTCCCCTGAAACTCCGCTGCATCAGAATACGCTGCATCAGAAATCGACGCCCGCGAATATTGAGCCCGCAAACCAGATACCAGCGGCCACGTCCGCTATCACGAAACTTATTCCTTCGCCTCCTCAAGTAATTGTCACGATGACCAAAACAACTGCAAAGACTGATGGCCCGCTGAAACGCGTTCGCCTTGCAGCAACCTCGGGTACACTTCTCACGCAAGTGCTCAGAGAATCCATCAGCCGGGCGGATCGCCTTTTTGCTCAGGCTGAAAGCGGGATCGTCAGAAATCAAACGGTCGCCCCGGAGCCGAATTCGCGATACGCTGCCACGGACAGTTTCCGAGCCACCATTCTCGCGTCATCCGCCGAGCAACTGCAGGAGCGATTGACGGCTGCAGTGAAAGCCACAGAAGCCGGTCGATTTAGAACTCTGCTGGATCGCGAACGCGTCATTTTGTGGCAGACGAAGGACGACTGCGCCCGAGTCGCCTGGTTGTTTCCGGGTCAGGGATCTCATTACTCTGAAAGCCCGGCCGTGCTGTCGGTCAGCGAAGTTGCACGGCAGACAATGTCGCAGGTGGATGAGTTGTACGCGGCGAGCAACCTGCCGCGGTTAAGCACGGCTTTTGGCAATTCTTCCATCAAGCCTGGCGAAGATGTGTGGTGGGCTCAGGCGTGGGTCCTGGGTGTTTCGGCAGCGCTCATTGCATCTCTGAAGGCAGAAGGGCTGAGGCCCGACGCTGTCCTTGGGCATAGCTTTGGTGAGTTCACGGCGTCACTGGCATCGAATGTGACCACGCTGGCGCAGACAATCGAATTGGCTCGTCACCGAGCGAACGCGGTGATGTCCCATATGCGTACGGCGGGCGGGCTGTTGTCCGTGCGAGCAGCCGTGCATGAAGTGGACGCGATTCTTAAGTCTGCGGCCCTGCCGGTTTATGTTACGCATTTGAACTCGCCCCGGCAGACGGTCATCGCTGGCAGCCGCGACGGCATTACTGCGGCAAAAGCATTGCTTGATCGGCAGGGGCTGGCAGCAATGTCAATCTCCGTTCCAGCGCCCTTCCACACTCCGTTGCTGGCAGAAGCCGAAGTTGCGTTTGAAAGAATGTCGGCCAGCGTTCCTATGCGGCCGCCGGTCAGCGGGTTCCTTTCTGCAACCAGCGTTCAGTATCTCGCCGAACCGTCCGGGATTCGCCACAGTCTGGTCCGCCAGCTGACTCAGCCTGTCATGTACATGCCTTCGATTCAGCGAATGCTGGGCGAAGGTTTTCGCGTGTTTCTGGAAGTCGGTCCGAACGATGTGCTGACCCGCATGAATCGAGACATTGTGGAATCGCAGGCATTGTGCCTCAGCCTCGATGTTCCCGGCCAACCGTTTCAAGAGCGAATGGCTCTCGTCCATGCTGTCCTGGAATGCGTGCAGGGCAATGAACAGCCGCCCGGATTTGTTCGATCGCCGACCAGCTCGGTCGTTGCGCCCGTTGCAGCGTCCGTGGCATTGCCGATGAACTCAGTTATGACGACACCAGCAGAAAGTTCGGTCTTTGATGTCACACGATCGCGTCGCGCGGTTCGAAAAACGTCGGCAGAATGTTCGGACGAGCCCTGCAGTTCTGTCACCAGCCCAAACGTTTCAAATCCGACGTCAACGAGTTCGCCGCTGACTTCTCAGCCGACGGAGCAGCCACTTCAACTCCGGAGTCAGGCAGCTCAAACGCCGGTTAGCGTGCCCGCGTTTTCAGAGGCTCAGTTGCGCGGCTTTGTTCGTGATCTGGTCATTGAACTGACCGGATACCCGCCCGAGATCATTGATTTCGAAGCCGATCTTGAGGCCGATCTCGGGGTCGACAGTATCAAGAAAGCTCAGATTCTCGGTGAGATGGGCGAGTGGATGGGTTTGACCGTTCGGCCGGAATCGTTGCGGCTGGATTCTGTCCGAACTTTGGATGATGCGGTTCGCGTTGCCCAAAAGCTGGCCGCGGACTCCGAGGCGGCTGCGGGAACGCCAAACAAACCACTCGCGGCGGCGCCCGTTAGTCCAGCTCCAGTTAGACCAGTTCCAGTCAGATCAGCGCCCGTGGAATACACTCAGCCGGAACCCGTCTTCGCCGCTAATCCAACCGTACAGCCACCAGCCAATCGGATTCCCGTGGCCACCGCGTCTTCGACTCTGCTGCCGTCTGCCGATCGTCTGGACGCCTTGCTGATTGATTATGTGGTCGATCAAACCGGCTACTCACGCGATATTGTGGACATCGACGCTGACCTCGAAGCCGACCTTGGGCTCGACAGCATCAAGCTGGCTCAATTGATCGGCGAGATGCGCGAACAGTTCAATCTGGAATCGTTGACGCTGGATTCGATTGCACAGGCACGCTTCCGCACGCTGCGTGGGATTCGCGAGTTCCTGTTTACTCATGCCGGTGTTAGTTCCGCAGACCATCATCCATCAACGCCGTCCCATGCGTCGGCTAACAATCTGCCTGCTACAAATCCGTCCCCGAGTGCCCAGGCGACGACAGAGAACATCAGGCGCAACGGGCAACATTACAACGTCTCGCACGCAGGTGACCAGAGCTTTTCGATGAATGGGGCTCAATGGGCTGCAGAATTCCCGAGCCATGATCGGGTGTTTACAACGGCCAGTGATTCTGTCGTTCGAGGGATGGAACCCGTTGAAGAATTTACTCCGAAGTGGGCCGAATGGTTCAGTCTGCCGACGCATGAAAATCAGGCAACCGAACTCCTGGTTGAGTCAGGGATGAGGATCGGTCAGCAGCACCAGAACCAAATTCGAGCGGCCCTTCGTTCTCTGCTGATTCGTCCGATTCCCGAAGTGGCTGAACATTATTGGTCTGCCGCTGAAGCGGCTCAGCTGAAAGGTGTGGCTGCCGGAGCCGGAGTCGCTGAAGCTTCTGTCCGTCTCGCCGCAGCGATTGTTCGAAACCGACAATCAGGCTTTTATTCCGGAACCACGACCTCACTGACGACTTCAGACGCTACGTTACCTGCACATGCGACCGAAAGTTGTGCGTCCGAAGAAGCGTCCGCAAAGCAAACACATCGTTACGCCCTGCGAGTTGTGAAGGCACCCCGCCGAGCTGGCATGCCGTTGGTGCCGGAGCTGCACGGAGCGGTCCTGATCCTTGGTACGAATCCGCTGTCAGAAGCACTTGCCGATCAGATCCAGCAACTTGGCCGACGAGTGTTCATTCTCAGCACTTCATCGCCCATCGCGCAGATTGAGCAAACGTTGAACGAATTGTGGCAGCATACGCCAACGCCTCATTTATTCCTGACGATGGCCTTTGATGAAGAATCCGTGAAGTCACTGTCGGAAGGCGAATGGAAGAACCGCCGCGCCGCCGCACTGGAGGCTCCATTCCGAATCTGTCAGCTGTGGATGCAGAAGACAATTGACTCCGGTCTGATGGAAGATGCCAGCGTGATTTCTGTGACTCAGCTGGGTGGCGACTTCGGATTCAGCGGCCAGAATGTCCGGTCGATGGAAGCCATCGGTGGTCTCGTCAAGGCGATGCTGATTGAAGCGTGGATGCGAGGCTTTCGGACAACACCGATGAAGGTCATTGACGTTTCCTCAACGATGGCGCCACAGGAAGTTGCAAGTGGCGTTCTTCAGGAACTTGCAGTGCCTTCTTATGACATGGAAATCGCTTTTCGTTCTTCGTCGCGCGTTCAGGAACCCGAGCGATTTTCTGTGCAGGCAATCGCCGCTCCTCTGAAGCCGGAATCGCAGGCGATCGGCACCGTGAGGCCTTCCTCGCGATTGACTCGAGGCGGCACGTGGATTGTTTCCGGAGGCGGCCGCGGAATCACAGCAGTCATCGCAATGACCCTTGCCAGGAAATACGACCTGCGGCTGCATCTGCTGGGAACGGCTCCTGCGCCGGATCTGGACGACAACTTTGTCCACAGGGTTGCCACAGATCGCGGCGGTGTCCGACGCGCCATCATGCAGGAAGCTTCGACTCGCGGTGATAATCCGGTAGAAGCCTGGCGAAACACCGAAAAAGCAATCGAGATTGATGCGACTCTGAGAGCGTGCCGCAAGCAGGGAATCACGGCAGCCTATCACTGCTGCGACGTGTCGGATTTTTCGGATGTCGAAAGAACCATTCGCGGTATTCGTCAGCAGGCCGGGCTAATCAACGGAGTCATCCACGGCGCCGGTGCGGGCCAAGACGCGCGGTTCGACCGAAAGCGGCCGGACAAAGTCGAGAAATGTCTGAAGGCAAAGATCGACGGCTCGCTTGCATTGATGCAGGCAACGAAAAATGACCCGTTAGAATGCTTTGTCGCATTCGGATCGATCAGTGGTCGCTTTGGTGCCAACGGTCACACGGACTATTCGCTCGCCAACGATATGATGGCCAAGATTGTGGACCGCTATCGAAGTGAACGTCCGGAAGTCCGCAGCCTGACTTTCCACTGGCATGCGTGGGGTGACATCGGGATGGCCACCAAGCCTGAAGCCAAGCTGGCACTGGAAATGATCGACATGGAGTTCATGCCGGCCCGTGATGGCATTGACCACTTCATGCGGGAACTGGAACTGGGCGGTAATGAGCCCGAAGTTCTGATCACAGACGAAAGCTATTTTCGTAAGTTTTTCCCCGCGGAACGGCTTTCGGTCACTTCGTCTGAAAACGAAACAATGCCGTTACCGCTGATCTCGTCTGTGGTCACCCGCCATGACGATCAGGTCTGCTCCAGCGTCGTCACGCTGAATCCGATCACCGATCGTTTCCTGTCGCAGCACCGCGTGCAGGGTCGACCAACGTTGCCATTCGTCGTCGCTCTGGAACTGATGGCTGAAGCAGTTCGTGCGCGAACTGGTCATGGCTCGGCTGGAATATGCACAGAGGCTCGTGCACTTCAGGCGATCCGTTTTTCCACAGATGACCCGCTTGCTGTGACGGTCCAAACCCGTCCGGCCGCCAACGGAGGTATTGAGTGCCGTCTGCTGGCTGACGTACGACGGCGGGATGGCCGTATGGTGGAAGAAGACCGCGAGTACTTCCGGGCTGTCTTCAGTGCTGAATCCCAGGACTACAGTTCCGGCCAGCCATCGCTTTTCGAAAAGCCTCACAACGCGGTATGGAAGCGAACTGAGTATGTGTCTCCGGAAGGCCTGATCTATCATGGACCAGAGCTTCAGGAATTGCGAGAGATTACTGACGATGGCCAGACAGTGTTTGGTCGCATCGCAGCGTCGGCCCCTGTGCAATTGTTTGGCGGATCCCGCGCTCGAGGATTTACCGTCCCATGCTCAACAATGGATGCGTGTCTGTATGCCGTTGGCTACGCTGCGTGGCATCGTCATCAGAAACCCAGCCTGCCAGTTCGGTTCGATCATATTGAATTCGGGCGTCTGCCGGACCCGGGAGAGCCGTGTCTTGTTAAAATCCACCAGACACACGTTTCCGATTCCGGAGCTGTGTGGGATTTCCAGCTTCAGGGGCATAATGGCGATCGTCTGATGACAGTCACTGGTTATCGCATTGGCTGGCTCAGAAACAGTTAATGAAATCAACGTCGTGGGCAGGGAAACCTGTTTTTGCAGAATTGATTTATGTACCAGTCGCCAGTGGCATTCCAGGCACCGTTAGCTCCGCGAAATTACTTCGCGGAGGAAGCCCATGCACAGGAAGTGTCCAGCACATTTGAAACAACATGGCAACTGGTAGGCCTTAAGTCGTCGATTTCCAAAGCTGGCCAGTATCTTTCCGCGGAGCTCGGCAATGTGCCAGTTGTGGTGCGAAATTTCGATGGAGAAATCACAGCGCTGCGAAATGTCTGCAGTCATCGGCACTGCAGTCTTGTATCGGCGCGACAGGGGGAAAGTGAAAAGCTGAAGTGTCCTTTTCATGGCTGGGAGTTTGGCGTCGATGGACGGACACGTAAAATTCCTGCGGCGAAGAACTTCCCGGACTTCGATCGTGAACGCTACCGGCTGACGTCCTTTCCTTTGGAATTTTGCGGCGATCTGATATTTGTTCGGGCTTCCGACAATGGCCCGTCACTTAAAGAATGGCTGGGCGATCTTTACGATCGTTTCGAAGAATGGACCACACTTCCCCACTGGAAGCCGGCGGTTTCAAGAATATTGCCATTGCCCGCAAACTGGAAGATTCCGATCGAAGCTTCGCTTGAGAGCTACCACATTCCGGAGGTTCATCCAAAGAGTTTTGGTGAAGACCCGGGAGAAGCAAAAAGTGAACACGCCTTTGGCCGCTTCACAACTTCGTTCTTCACCTCGTTCAATACGCCTCGCCTGATCGACAAAGTTCTGAAGGTGTACGAAGGATTCATTTTAAAGATCCTCGGCGTGCCTTTTCATGAGCGATACGAACATCACCATGTGTTTCCGAATCTGCTGATTTCACACACGGACTCACTGACGCTGGTTCAGAACATTCGCCCAGTCAGTGGAACGACCTCAGCCACTGATGTCTGGCAATATGGGCGGCAGTCGGCCCGCAGCAATCCGTTTTCAAAACTGACGGCCAGACTTTGGGGTCAGTTTACGGGGTGGCTTTCTTATCAGATCCTCAAAGAGGACATCCGAATTTTTTCTCACGTCCAGCGGGGAGAAAAAGCGGCTGTGGATTATTCTCTGCTGGGACGATGTGAAGAGCGACTTCACGCGTTTCAGCTGTTTGTTGCGGAACGAATTCAAATGGCCGGATGCAGTGATTCGTTGCCGGGGAATCCGGCTGATTCAGCCTCATGTTCTTTTAAAGGGTCTGCTGTGATTGGTTCGGAGACGCTGCAATGATCGACCTCAATGGCAAAGTTGCGCTGGTCACCGGAGCATCGAGAGGAATCGGACGTGCATGCGCCGAATCACTGGCTGCGTGTGGGGCCTCCGTAGTTGTCAACTTTCTGAACTCTGCAGACGCAGCCAAAGAAGTCGTCAACACGATTCAAAATTGCGGCGGGCGCGCTATCGCGATCCGAGCCGATGTGTCGGAACGTGACGATGTGCAGGCGATGGTCGATGTCATCGGGGAGCACTTCGGGCGACTGGACATCATCGTCAGTAACGCCGCCGCTGGGGGCTTTCGGCCATTAACCCAGGTGACTCCGGCCAGCTTCGATTCCATCCTCCGCATGAACACGGCCCCACTTCTCTGGATCACCCAGGCTGCACTGCCTCTCCTGCAGGCCTCAAAGTCCATTTCGCGCGTCATCGCAATCTCCAGCCATGGCAGCATCCGGGGAATTGCGAATTATGGGATAATTGGAGCATCTAAAGCAGCACTGGAAAGCCTTGTGCGACATTTGGCGTTTGAGCTTGGTCGCTCAGGTGTTAACTTTAACGCAGTCATGCCCGGAATCGTTGCCACGGATGCAATTAAAACGCTGCCTGGATCGGCTGGAATGCTGAAATCCGTGCAGGAGCAGATTCTGGTCAAGGATCGAATGCTACAGCCGTCGGACGTGGCAGGAGTAGTACTGTTTCTGGCAAGCCCCTTCAGCGAACTGATCCAGGGCCAAGTCATTGTAGTAGACGGGGGCATTAGTATTCGAGTGTGAGTTCGTCTCGGAAGGGATGAAACAATGTCCGACCCGGTAGTAGGCAATTGCGGAGTCCCAGAGTGATTGTTCAGTCCCAGACAACTGCCTCGAAACCGAGCGATGATGCCCCTGACCGCGCAGGGGTTCAGTTGTCGGTTTTTCCGCTTCCACTGACTCCACTTGAACAATTCCTGATTCAATGCGATACGCCACGTTCGCCCATGATCATGCGGGTCGTCTTAAGATTCACCGGGGACTGCTGTGCACAGGCCCTGGTAGACACCCTCCAACGGGCCATCAGCCGACATCCGCTGGCCAGTTGTCGAATTGCGAGGAGGAAAGGCAGACTGGAATGGATTGCCGGTACTGCGGCGTCCGTTGTTTCACGGAGGATCACCGGTC
>JBDNHX010000232.1:0-3403 GCA_041688565.1 Planctomycetaceae bacterium | reverse complement strand
GGAAGACTTCTACGCGCTTTATGGCATTTTCGCGAGTTGCCAACCGGGACAGGTGTTGATCGACTCGCCCGAGTTGCTCGACAGGCACCGCACTGAGCTGGTTCAGTTAAAGCAGACGCTTCGGGCCGGACTGGCGACCGCTTGGCTGGAGGCAGCTTCATCGATGGGCGCTCGTTTGCAGGAAGAGACTGAGCGTGAGGCCCAAATCGCGGACGCGAGCGATCGACTGCGGCGTCTTCGCGACGGCATCGCGGCCATCGAAGATCCGGCTCGTGCTGCGGTTCTCCGGAGTCGCGATGCACAGGCCAATGATGCACAGGCCAGTGGAGCACTGCCAACTCCCGCTGCTCGCTGGACTTTTGAATCGGACGCGCGCGACAGCATGGGGGGGCATCACGGTGAGCTGCTCAGTGGTGCCGTGATTCGCAATGGTCGGCTGATTCTTGATGGCGTCTCGGCAAATATGAGAACCGTACCGCTGGATCGTGATATACACGAGAAGACGTTAGAAGCATGGTGTTCGCTGGCCAATCTCAACCAGCATGGCGGCGGCGTCATCGGTCTCGACACGCCAGAAGGACAATTTTTTGATTCCATCGTCTTCGGGGAATTGAAACCCGGGCATTGGATGGCCGGCAGCGATTTCTACAACCGTTCGCAGGATCCGGCTGGCGCAGCCGAAACGGCTGGTCAGGGCGAACTGGTCCACATCGCCATCGTTTATGCGACAGACAACTCAATCACCGTATACCGCAACGGACAGCAATACGGACAAACCTATCAGAGAGGCACGCTGCGGCCATTCCTGAAGGGCAAGTCGCGATTTCTATTTGGACAGCGGCTTTCGGATGTCAATCCGCCCTTCGCGGGCGAAGTCGAAGAAGCCAGAGCTTACACTCGAGCACTCACAGCTGACGAAGTGGCCGCATCGTTTCGAGCGGGGGCAGCGGGGATCACCACCGAAGAGTTGGCGGCGTTTTTGAGTGCCGGTCAACGCGACCAGTTGACCGCACTGAGGGACGACGACGCGAAGTTACGCAAGCAGCTAAGCAGTCTACAATCAAAGGCCGATGCCGCTGATGCCTGGGTCGCTGCGCTGGTCGATGCCCGGTCGAATAACGAAAATCCTCTCCATGTGTGGCGTCAGCTTTCGATGGGCGAAAGGCAATCGCCAGACCTGCTGCATGAACGCTGGACGAAGCTGGCCGACCACTGGCGTGCCGAGCTGGATTCGCGTCGGGAATTTAATCAAACCCGGTTCGCTGCTTTATGGGATCTGCGGACCGACCAACATCGTCAATGGTTCCGGTCCGGAACCGGCCTGAGTCCGGAACCAAGACCAAACGGAGGGTTTGCCATTGAAGCGACCGGGGACCGGGTCGTTCGCGGTATTCACCCCGCCGGAATTTTCACAAACGGATTGAGCAGCCGACACACGGGCGTACTGACTTCGCCGCGATTTGTTATCAAGACAAACAGCATCAGTGTCCGAACACTCGGACGAAGCGGCAAGGTGCGTTTGGTCATCGAGAACTACCCGCTCGGTAATGGCGGCCTCTACCCGGCTGCGGGGTTGGACCGCGATGAACTTGGCTGGCTGCGACTTGACACGGCGTATCGCAAAGGGGCAACCGCATACTTGGAATTTATCACCGATCCAGTTGACCGCGCGTTCTTCGGCGCGGCTGAAGTTGTGACGAGCAATGAAGACGGAGTTCCGCGTGAAACAATCACGCCGATGCAGGGCCTTCTGAAAGGTGACTCACCAACGTCGCTCAACGAGCTGGCTTTGCGGTATTCAGTTCGGCTTCAACAGGCCATTCGGGCATGGGAGTCTCAGTCGATCGATGAGGATGACACCGCATTTTTGAACTATTTTCTGCGCAGCAACCTGCTGCCAACGACAGTCGACAAGCTCCCTGCGTTGCGAGAATCCATTGAACGATATCGACTGTTGGAACAGAACATACCGGTCCCACGCCGTGCTCCCGGCGTGTTGGAAATGGCGGCGTTCGACCAGCCGCTGTTCGAACGAGGACAACACACACGCCCCGCGCAGGTGGTCCCGCGCCGAGGTTTGTCGCTTCTCGGCAGCCTTCCGTATGCAACCTCGCAGAGCGGTCGACTGGAACTCGCGGAAGAGACGGCTTCGCCAGCAAACCCACTGACGGCCCGGGTCATGGTTAATCGATTGTGGCATCACGTCTTCGGCCAGGGACTTGTCGAGACCGTGGATAATTTCGGCCACCTGGGCAAGCGGCCAACGCATCCCGAATTGCTTGACTATCTCGCAGCCCACTTCATTGAGCATCGCTGGTCAGTGAAGAAGTCATTGCGACTGCTGGTGACATCGCGAACTTTTCAACAGTCGTCATTGCCAAGCGATGCTGCTCTGCGCGTTGATCCGCGTAACCGGTTTCTCTCACACATGCCCGTGCAGCGACTCGATGCCGAAGCGATTCGTGATAGCATGCTGGCCACAGCCGGACAACTCGACCTCACCATGTTCGGACCGGGGATAGACGTGTATTACACAACTAAGACGGAAGGCGGTGGTCCCAAAGGACCGCTCGACGGCGACCGACGACGCAGCGTTTATTTGCGAATCCGCCGCAACGCGCACAATCCGTTTCTCGAAGCATTCGACGCACCAAAGCCATCCACGACGCGCGGCAAACGTGACATAACAAACGTCCCGGTGCAGTCGCTGACGATGCTCAACGATCCATTTGTCATCCAACAGGCGGCGAAGTGGTCGAAACAGCTTGTGGCCCTGGATGTCGAACCGGCCGAACGGATTCGCCTGATGTACCTGCAGGCATTTTCACGCGAACCCACGTCTGCCGAGACCGAAGCCACACTGGAGTACGTTTTAGAATCGATCGCTGAGCATGCGGCTGCCCCCGACGAAATCTCCCGGGAAGAACTCGTCTGGCAGGACGTCGCCCACGCAACATTCTGCCTGAAGGAATTTATCTATGTCGAATAACCGATGTTTTCTGACTCGCCGCGAACTCCTCACACGGTCGTCAACCGGTTTCGGCATGATGGCGCTTTCGACGTTGCTTTCTCAGGGAATGCTGGGGGACGAGCCGACGGCGACCGCTGTTAAGGCTGCCAGCCCGTGGCTCCCCAAAACGACAAACTTTGCGCCACGCGTGAAAAACGTGATCTTCTGCTTTATGTCCGGAGGCGTCTCACACGTTGACTCATTCGATCCAAAGCCTCGGCTCAGGACTGATCATGGCAAACCGATGCCCGTGCCGGTGAAGCCCACGATGTTCAACGCTAACGGAAACATCATGGGCAGCCCGTGGGAATTCCGCCCACGCGGCAAATGCGGCATGCCCGTCAGTGATCTGTTTCCGCACATCGGCTCGTGTGCCGACGACCTGGCGGTGAT
>JBDNHX010000231.1:0-14285 GCA_041688565.1 Planctomycetaceae bacterium | reverse complement strand
CGTGGCGACGTAAAATCGCTTCGCTGAATTATCTGCTTGCCTCCCATGTCTGGCGACAGGACCACAACGGCTTTACGCACCAGGATCCGGGGTTCATTGACGTTGTTGTGAACAAGAAGGCCGAGGTCGTGCGAGTTTACTTTCCGCCGGATGCCAACTGTTTGTTGTCAGTGATGGAACATTGTTTGCGCAGTCGACATTACGTCAACGTTGTGGACGCGGGCAAGCATCCGTCACCGCAGTGGCTGACGATGGACGCGGCCGCAAAGCCTTGCGCCGCGGGCATCGGCGTCTGGGATTGGGCGAGCAACGATCAGGGCACTGCTCCTGATGTTGTGATGGCGTGCTGCGGCGACGTGCCGACTCTCGAAACACTCGCAGCCATAAGCATCATGCGGGAGCACTTGCCCGAGCTGAAAATCCGCATGGTGAATGTGGTTGATCTCATGCGGCTGCAGCCGCCGAGTGAGCATCCGCACGGCTTGAGCGACGTGGACTTCGACAATCTGTTCACTAAAGACAAGCCGGTCATCTTCGCGTATCACGCCTATCCCTGGCTGATTCACCGTCTGACTTATCGCCGCACGAACCATGACAACATTCACGTTCGTGGTTACAAGGAAGAGGGCCCCATCACGACGCCGTTCGACATGACGGTACTCAACGATCTCGACCGCTTTCATCTGGTCATGGACACCATCGACCGCCTGCCGCAGACCGGCGAGGCCGGTGTTCGCCTGAAGAAGCAGTTGACCGCGAAGCTCATCGAGCATCGTCAATACATCAACCAAAACGGCCAGGATATGCCGGAAATTCGGAACTGGAAGTGGGAGTCGCCCCATGAATAGCTTCAGGCAGGTCTGGAGCAATCTGCGGTCGAGCTTCTGGTTTATGCCTTCGCTAATCGTGATTGCGAGCATTGCCGCTCACTAATTGATCGAGCGATGCTAAGTGACTAAAATCGAAAACCTGAACAGCAACTTACCACACGCACTTCATTTTTCAATGAATCAGAAATCAGAAGTATGACCGCAAATATTCCGTCAAAGGATTTTCGTGTGCCACCTGGAGCGAAGATCAAACTCAATGAGTGGCCAACGAAGGTAGAGCCGTTTTACAAGTCGAAGAAGCAGTATCATAAGATTCTGGAAGAGCACATTGATCAGTTACGTTCTCTGCAACGGATGCACTATGCGTCAGATCGCTACTCACTGCTGCTGATTTTCCAGGCAATGGATGCGGCAGGTAAAGACGGCGCGATCCGGCATGTGATGTCCGGAGTCAATCCGCAGGGCTGCCAGGTGTTCAGTTTCAAGCATCCGAGCGCTGAAGAGCTGGATCATGATTTTCTCTGGCGGACGACAGCTTGTCTTCCGGAACGTGGGCGGATTGGCATCTTCAATCGATCCTACTACGAGGAAGTACTCATCGTCCGAGTGCATCCAGAAATTCTCAGCAGTCAAAAACTTCCGGATCCGTTGTCGGACCCGTGTAGCATCTGGAGGGACCGCTATCGTTCCATCACCGACTTCGAAGCGCATCTCCACCGCAGCGGGACGCGGGTCGTCAAATTCTTTCTCCATATGTCGAAGGACGAACAGCGAAAGCGATTCCTCGACCGAATTGATGAGCCTGAGAAGAACTGGAAATTCAGCCGTGCCGATCTGCAGGAGCGTCAGTACTGGCCGCAGTACATGCAGGCGTATGAGGCATGTCTGAATGCGACCAGCACCGATGATGCACCTTGGTACGCCGTTCCTGCCGATGATAAGCACAATGCCCGCCTGATTGTTTCCCAGATTGTGCTGGATGCGTTTGACAGTTTGAAAATAGCCTATCCCACGACTAGTGAAGAGCGTCGCAGCGAATTGAAGGCCATCCGCAGTAAGCTCCAAAAAGAACACGAGGATGAAAAGGCAACGTGATCGAGCGCCCCCCTTGTTCTGTTGGGCGCGGTTGATACAATGCAGACGTGGGTTGAGATTTGTTCAGACAAACGCAACTCAATAACACTTTCGGATGACATGTTAAAGCACAGCCCGTAATCGCTCGGGAAGTGCGTTGCTCAGTAAGCCGACGTGGTGAAGTTCCTTCCGGGAACTCCGCCACGTCGGCTTTTTTTTTTCGCTGTCGCAAAATCTGGACTCGCGATTATCGGCCAGGATTGCCATACGGATGAGCAAGTCGTTGGGTAAGCACCCATGCACAAATTATTGGGCATAATTCGTTTAACGGCGAGCCGAAGGCGTAGGCGAATTGCCAAAAAAACCGACGCCTTCGGCTTGCCGTTAAACGAAGAAACTTATGCATGGGAGCCAACTACAACGAGGGCGACCCATGAAGTACCGAAAAAAAAAGGGTAGGCAATAGGATGAAAGCTACACAGAAACTGCACGATATGGGTCAGAGCATCTGGCTCGACAACATCACTCGCACTCTGCTGACCACTGGAACTCTGGAACGTTATATTCAGGAGTTCGCGGTCACTGGACTGACATCCAACCCGACGATTTTCGACCACGCCATCAGGAACAGCAGCGATTACGACGATGCCATCCGTCAAAAGGTTCAGGAAGGCAAGTCGAGAGAGACCGTCTTTTTTGAGTTGGCGTTGGAAGACCTGAGGCAGGCGGCCGATTTGTTTCGACCGATCCACGACCAAAGCAACGGTGTGGACGGTTGGGTGTCACTGGAGGTTTCGCCGGAGCTGGCACACTACGCGGCCCGTACGATCAACGCGGCCAAAAAACTCCATGACCAGGCCGATCAGCCTAACTTGTTCATCAAAATCCCTGGGACCAAAGAGGGCCTTTTCGCTATCGAAGAGGCGATTTTCGCAGGTGTGCCGGTCAACGTGACGTTGTTGTTTTCTCGCTCGCAGTATGTCGCTGCCGCCGAAGCCTATCTGCGCGGGATCGAACGGCGCATTGCTGTCGACTTGAATCCTGAAGTCGGCTCGGTGGCGTCAATCTTCATCAGCCGCTGGGACGTGGCTGTCGCGGACAAGGTTCCGGCCGAACTGAAGAACCGACTCGGAATTGCCGTGGCAGGACAGACCTATCAAGCGTACCGCAGTTTAATCGCTTCGCCGAGATGGCAGACCATTTTCAATGCCGGAGCCCGTAGTCAGCGACTGCTCTGGGCCAGTACCGGGACCAAGGACCCTGAAGCCGCCGACACGCTCTATGTGTCCGCTCTGGCCTCCCCGAGCACAATCAACACGATGCCCGAAGCCACATTGAACGCATTCGCTGATCATGGAGAACTCGGTGAGTCGTTACCCGTACAATCGCGTGGGTGCGACCAGATGCTGACAGAATTCTCCAGAGTCGGAATTGACATCGACGTCCTGGCGGCGCGGCTCCAGGACGAAGGGGCAAAGGCGTTCGTCAAATCCTGGTCCGGTCTCATGAATTGCATCGCATCACGGTCTGAGGAACTTAAACACGTCGGTTGAATCCGGAAAGGAACAAACTTACGGACCAAAGGGTGTTGATCTGAAACAACTCATGCAGGACAAACTCCTGGCAGCGAACATCCAGCAACTCGAACGCGGAGACTCAAACGCAACAAAAAAACCACGCAATGACGCGCGGCCGTTAGAACTCACTAAAGTAACCACAATAACCAAATAAAGATCAGGAACTCAATCATGACAAAAACACGATCCCTCGGAAACCTGCAAACTGCAATCTCCATGGAAGGGTGCGATCTGCGTAATGCGCTGTGAGTCGGTGGGAAATCGGTCTTCAAAAAAGCAGGCGTCTTCTCGAAAATGTTGGTTCTAACACTAACATTTTTCAGAAAGGACACCTCCCATGGATGGTCAGGTTCCAGCAAGGACGTTGGTTTGTGCAATTCCGAAGGCCGTCATCGTCAGTTGGGTGAACAAGAGACTTGAGGCAATGGGCAAAGTGCTGATCAAGACCATTGGGGAGTTTGTGAACGCGGAAGTCGCCCCTGCCACCGCACATCAGTTGGAATCCAATGTCGAAGAACAAGTCCGTGAACTCGCTCGTTCGTTGACCGAATGGAGTTTCAATTCGCTGGAAGCCAAAAAGATGGACGCCATGCCAACGCGGATTGAGCATCTGGGGGACACGTACCGCAAGCTTAAGAATAAGACGCCGCATTCGAAAATCCTCACGCGGTTTGGCAACATCACTTTGACCCGAGCCATGTATCGTCGCGGCAGTCGAGGCCAGACGATCTCGCCACTGGAAAAAATTCTGGACATCGAGTGTGGTGCGACTCCCGGCGCGCAGGATCTTATCGGTCGGCAAGTCGCCGCGGGGGATCGTCACAGGGGCGAAGCATCGAAGTCATTGCCGAACGCACGGGCGCGAACATCGGCGCGGAAAAACTTCGGAATCTGTCGTCGCATCTGGCAGACATCATGGAGCCGCATCGCGAACATTGCGAGGTTGAGCAGCTCGCCAAGTGGACCGACAAGGCAGTAAAAGACGGGAAACAAGCCACTTTGTC
Organism: Planctomycetaceae bacterium; assembly: GCA_041688565.1. GTDB lineage: Bacteria > Planctomycetota > Planctomycetia > Planctomycetales > Planctomycetaceae > SXXK01. Next base: position 9,800 of record JBDNHX010000231.1, on the reverse strand, counting down.
CATCAGTCGTGACGGAGTCAGCCTCGGGATCGCGCCCTTTGGAAACTTTGAAATGGCGTCCGTGGCGACGCTGAGTGTCTACGCCGACGGCAAGCGAACAGGCACCGTGTATCTGTCCGCTGCTCCCGAAGAAAATCAGCAATCGCTGAGCAAGAATTTCACGTCGCTGCTTACGGCCATCATTCAAAGTCGCGGGTCCAAACTGAGTCGCATCGTGTACGTCAGCGACGCAGGAAAAATCGAAACGGCGTACTGGAAGAATGTGCTGCGGTGTTTGTTTGTCGAGGGCAAAAGCATCAAGATCCACCGCGTCGTTGATAACTGACTCGATCCTGAGAAGGAGGACGATTTTGAAATCGCCAAACGTTACCTTCACCGCTACCGACGATTCATGGACTACGCCGAGTATCGCAGCAACAGCAGTCCCATCGGCAGCGGTATCGTTGAATCGGCCTGCAAGCAAATTGTTAGTGAACGTCTGAAGCTGTCTGGCATGAGATGGACTCACGCCGGAGCCGCCCAAATTTTGACGCTCCTTTCCATTCTCCTGAGCCAGACATTAAACGCGACATTTCATAAGTCATTACTAAAATTACCTGCCGTCAACTGCCTAATCTCCCAATAAACACAGCAATTTCACACGCCGCCATGCGCTATCGCCGGATCGCACCCCATCGAACTGTATTTCGCGAATCATGATTCCTTAGCCGGAGTGATGATCTTCGCCAAGGCGTTTCCGGGTTGGTTGGACCTGGAAGCCGCAATTAATCATCTGCAGCTTATCGAACGCTTTCACCAGAAGATCAAACGACTGGCGATTGTCAGCGACAACGGGTTGCTGGCAATGCTGCCGGAATTCGCTGCTCACCTCGTTCATCTTGACGTCAAACATTTCTCGGAATCCGAGTACGAAGACGCGCTGAGCTGGCTGCAGAAAGCGGCATCTCCATTGAATCGACAGGACAGCGTTCAAATGTCGTGAAGTGCGACTTTTCAGTTTTTCATCCGACTAACACACGAGGCATAAAAGGGCACAGACTAATTTGCTCACCACTCAATCTTTGGCCGAGTTGGCATCAGTCCAACAGTCGCCGTGTTTGTCGCTTTACCAGCCGACTCAATGATCATATCACCCGAGTGGAGGTCCACCTGAGCGATGAGAACAGCGACAGGAAAGGTGGCAATGACGACATGCGTTGCGTGATGGAAGCCCGCCTCGAAGGCCGCCAGCCTATCGCGGTCACGGATCAGGCAGCGACCCTGGACCAAGCCGTCAGGGGCGATGCAAATAAGTTGGCTAGATTGATCGAGAGCACCCTCGGGCGGCTGCGCGATCAATAGAGTGGCAGGACTAACCCTCCACCGCCTGAATCGAATGGCAATTCAACAACATTGCGGAGATATCAGAGATGAATGCGCTTAAGCTGATCGAAACTGCTAATGCATTAGTCGCCGCCGAAAAAGGCTTGCTGGCGATGGATGAAAGCAATCCCACTTGCAACAAACGATTTGCCAGGTTGGGGATTCCCCAGACCGAGGAAGCTCGCCGCGTCTATCGAGAGATGATCGTGACGACGCCGGATCTCGCCGAGTCCATCAGTGGCGCGATCCTGTACGACGAGACGATCCGCCAGCAAAAAAAAGACGGCACTCCCCTCGCGCAGGCCCCCACTGCCGCAGGCATCATTCCCGGCATCAAGGTGGACGCCGGTGCCAAGGACATGGCGGCTCATCCCGGAGAGAGAATCACCGAAGGCCTGGACGGCTTGCGCGAACGCTTGACAAAATATTCAGAAATGGGTGCCCGTTTCGCCAAGTGGCGGGCGGTGATTGCGATCGGCGACGGCATTCCCAGCCGGGGTTGCATCGAAGCCAACGCGAATGCGTTGGCTCGGTATGCCGCGTCATGCCAGGAAGCCGGACTGGTGCCGATTGTCGAGCCGGAAGTGCTGATGGATGGCGGGCATACGCTCGAGCGCTGCCGCGAAGTCACGGAGGAAGTGCTGGCGGCCAACGGCGTGGAGGTCATGCTCGCGGAAGGAGATGAGGACACTCCGACGCCTGCCGTTTCCCACGCGATACTCACATACAACCGCAGGCGTAAAACCGGCCTTGCCGACGGCATCGTAATCACGCCTTCGCATAATCCACCGCACGACGGCGGCTTCAAGTACAACCCGCCGCATGGCGGTCCGGCGGAACAGGCCGTCACGAACGGGATCGAGGCCCAGGCCAACGGGTTTCTCGAAAGCGGTTTGCAAGGCGTTCGCCGGATTCCTTACGAGAAAGCGCTGCGAGCCTCCACCACGCACCGGCATGATTATCTCAATGCCTACATCGCCGATCTTGCCAATGTCATCGACATGGATGTCCTGCGCGGCGCGAAGATTCGTCTGGGAGTCGATCCGCTCGGCGGCGTGGGTGTGCATTATTGGGGGCCGATCGCCGAGCGTTACGGGTTGGATCTCACCGTCGTGAACGAGGCTGTCGATCCGACCTTCCGTTTCATGACCGTCGATTGGGACGGTCAGATCCGCATGGATCCCTCCTCGGCCTATGCGATGCAGCGACTGATCGGTTTGAAGGATCAATACGCCTTCGCCTTCGCCTGCGATACCGATCACGACCGACATGGCATCGTGACGAAAACTGCGGGCTTGCTGCCACCCAACCATTACCTTGCCGTGGCCATCTTCTATCTGTTCCAACACCGACCGCACTGGCATCAGGACGCGGCGGTCGGTAAGACGGTGGTGAGTTCCGGGATGATCGATCGAGTTGCCGCCAAACTGGGCCGGAAACTCTACGAAGTGCCGGTTGGCTTCAAGTGGTTCGTGAATGGCTTGCTGGACGGCTCGCTCGCCTTTGGCGGAGAGGAGAGCGCGGGAGCATCGTTCGCCCGTCTGGATGGCAGCGTTTGGACGACGGACAAAGACGGAATCATTCCGGCTTTACTGGCGGCGGAAATCACGGCGCGCATGGGCCGCGATCCCGGAGAGATCTACCGCGAACTCACGCGCGAGTTCGGCGAACCTGTATACGATCGTGTTGAGGCACCGGCCACCCCGGAGCAAAAGGCGCTGTTGGCGAAGCTCTCACCCCAGCAGGTGACGCTCACCGAGCTGGCGGGCGAAAAAATCCAGACTATCCTCACCCACGCGCTTGGCAACGACGCTCCCATCGGCGGGGTGAAGGTCATAACGGAAAGCGGCTGGTTTGCGGCGCGTCCGTCAGGGACAGAAGACATCTACAAGATCTATGCCGAGAGCTTCCGGGGTGCGGATCATCTGCGCCGCATCCTGGAGGAAGCCCAGACAATCGTCAACGACCAGTTGAAACCATGAGCAACAAGAAAGATTACCTATGAATGACAGCCCCCGAGAAGTACCGGAGCGCGTTTTCAGCGGTGCCGCCACGGCGATACCGGCAGTGCAGTTGCTGTCGAACGGCCGATACCACGTGATGATCACGAACGCGGGAGGCGGCTACAGTCGTTGGAAGGATATCGCGGTCACGCGATCACGCGAGGACAGCACGCGCGACAATTGGGGTACATTCTGCTATCTGCGTGATACGGCCAACGGTGCGTTCTGGTCGACTACCTATCAACCAACGCTCAACCCATCAGCGACCTATCAGGTAAATTTATCGGAGGCGTGCGCGGCCTTCCGCTGTTATGAACAGGGCATCGATGCGCACACGGAGATTTCCGTTTCGCCGACAGATGACATCGAGGTACGGCGCATTGGCCTAACCAACCGCTCGGTGGCACGCAAGGTCATCGACCTGACGAGTTATGCGGAAGTAGTGATCGCATTGGCTGCTGCCGACGCGGCACATCCCGCTTTCAGCAATCTTTTTGTCCAAACGGAGATCCTCCGTGAGCAGCAGGCAATCGCGTGCCACCGCCGGTCTGGTGCTGGCGACCATGCGGCGCCGTGGATGTTTCACTTGATTGTCCCCACTGAGGCGGACTTGGGCGACATATCCTATGAAACTGACCGGATGCGTTTCATAGGCCGCGGCAATACGCTCTTCAATCCGCAGGCGATGCGTGATGTCGCGGCGCTGTCTGACAGCGAGGGTTCCGTGCTTGATCCGATTGTCGCTATCCAATGCCGCATAATACTGGATCCGGAACAATCGGCAACGGTTGCTTTCGTCTCCGGCGTCGGTGAGACTCGCGACGCCTGCCTGAGGCTCATCGAGAAATACCAGGATTGGCATGTGACCAATCGCGTCTTCGGCCTCGCAAGTACCCACAGCCAGTCGGTCCTGCAGAAGATCAAGGCAACCCACGCCGACGCGCAACTCTATGGCCGTCTCGCGGATTCTATTATTTACGCCAATGCTTCGCTTCGTGCCGATCCTGGCATTCTCATCAAAAACCGTCGCGGACAATCTGGTTTATGGGGCAATGCAATTTCCGGGGATTTCCCAATCCTGCTGTTGCAGATCGGGGAACCGGCCTCTATCGACTTGGTGCGCCAGCTATTACAGGCCCATGCGTATTGGCGTTTAAAGGGAGTGACGGTCGATCTGGTGATCTGCAACTCAGAGAGTACAGGTAGCCGGCAACTGCTTCACGATCAAATCGTCGCCATGATCGCTGCAGGCACTGAAGCCAATCTGAACGATCAGCCGGGTGGGATATTCGTGAGACTTGCGGGGCCTTTGTCGGACGAGGACCGCATTCTGCTTCAGTCGGTCGCTCGCGTAGTCCTCGATGACAGGCGTGGCGCGCTGGCGGAACAGATCAACCGGCGCAGCCTGCCTGAAGCCATTGTTCCGCTTTTTACACCAGAGCGAACGCCGCACGTAGAACCAGCGGCGGCCGTCGAATCTTCGCGTGGTGATTTGCTGTTTTTTTACGGATTGGGCGGATTTACTCCTGATGGATGCGAATACGTCATTACGATCGCGCCCGGTCAGGCGACGCCGGCACCGTGGGTGAATGTAATCGCAAATCCATCATTCGGAACTATCGTCTCGGAAAGTGGCTGTGCCAACACCTGGAGCGAGAACGCGCACAATTTTCTCCTCACGCCATGGTCGAACGACCCGGTCAGCGATTCCAGCGGCGAAGCCGTTCTCCTCCGCGACGAAGAAAGTGGACACTTCTGGCCGCCCACGCCCTGGCCCAGCCGCGGACAAGGACATTATGTGTGTCGACACGGATTTGGCTACAGCGTGTTCACCCATCCGCAGGATGGTATCGACTCGGAACTGTCGATATATGTGGCGCTGGATGCTTCGATCAAGTTCGTGGCAATAAAGGTGCGCAACAAGTCAGGCCGGAGGCGCCGCCTCTCCGTCACCGGATACATTGAATGGGTGCTGGGAGAACTGCGGCAGAACTCGATGATGCATGTGATCACGGAGCTCGATCCCGCCAGCGGCGCGCTGTTAGCGCGTAACGCATACAACGCGGAGTTCGGCGAACGGATTGCATTTTTCGCTGTGGACGAGGCGATGCGAAGTTTCAGTGGTGACAGGACTGAATTCATTGGTCGCAACGGAACGCTACTGAATCCAGCCGCCATGTCGTCGCCACAGTTGTCAGGCACGATAGGCGCGGCACTCGATCCCTGTGCCGCGATCCAGGTGCCATTCGAGTTAGCCGATGGACAAGAACGCGAGATCATTTTCAAACTTGGCGCGGCTCTCAATAGAGAAGAAGCGCATCATGTGGTGCAGCGTTTTCGAGGATCTGCTGCCGCGCACGGCGCGCCAGATGTCGTCACGAACTACTGGAAACACACCCTCGGCGCGGTATCTGTGGAAACGCCGGATCCATCCATCAATGCGCTCGCCAATGGCTGGCTCGTCTATCAAACCATGGCTTGCCGCCTGTGGGGACGGAGCGCGTTTTACCAGTCTTCAGGCGCTTTTGGTTTTCGTGATCAGCTGCAAGACGTGATGGCACTCGTTCACACCGAGCCAGGCCTTATGCGCGCGCATTTGCTACTCTGTGCATCCCGTCAGTTCAAGGAAGGCGATGTCCAGCATTGGTGGCATCCGCCGCAAGGCAGGGGTGTCCGTACCCATTGCTCGGATGATTTCCTTTGGCTACCATTTGCAACGTGTCGCTATGTTTTGAGTACCGGTGATACCGGCGTGCTGGATGAGTCCATCCATTTTTTGGAAGGCCGGCCACTCAAGCCGAAGGAAGAATCATATTACGAGTTACCCAGCCGCTCTGACGAAACTGCAACGCTCTACGAGCATTGCGTACGTGCGGTACAAAGGGGCCTCCATTTTGGCGTACACGGCCTGCCGCTCATGGGTACCGGCGACTGGAACGACGGTATGAACAAAGTGGGCGCGCAGGGTAAAGGCGAAAGCATTTGGCTGGGTTTTTTCCTCCATGACGTGCTGAGGCAATTCGCTGACCTTGCAAAGCAGTATGGCGATACGCCTTTCGTCGAACGTTGCCGGCAGGAGGCGGCACAACTTCGCCAGAATATCGAGCAGCATGGCTGGGATGGCGCATGGTACCGCCGCGCTTACTTCGACGACGGTACGCCGCTGGGATCGGCAAGTAACCCCGCATGCCAGATTGACTCGATAGCGCAAAGCTGGTCGGTTTTATCCGGCGCTGCTAATGCCGAGCGCTCGCGCATGGCCATGGACGCGCTCGACAAGCACCTTGTACACCGTGACGACGCAGTGATCCGGTTGCTGACGCCGGCGTTCGACAAATCGACTCCCAACCCGGGCTACATAGAGGCATATGTTCCCGGCGTCAGAGAAAATGATCGACGGCATCGAGCGACACGATCTTGTCATCCCTTTAGTTGACGATCGACAGAAACACGAAGTCAATCTGCAAATTCAGAGGCACACAGCAAAGCCCGACAAACCGGACTCACAGGAGACTTCCCATCCCGAGTAACGATCAGCTGCACCCTGTAAGTGCATCTTTCCCAACCATAAATGACCCTGGTGATACTTTTCAGGTGTAAAGTTCTGCAATGATATAGCTTAAAACAAACTCACGGACCGTAAGAGTAAGTGAATCGAAGAATGAGAATTCAACGTTAATCACCATTAAGGAACATTTTATGAGTCCGCTACTGATCGTCATCATCGTGCTGGCCGCGCTGGCATTGGTTGCCGTGATGTCCGTTGTCGGCATGTACAACAAACTCGTTGGGCTGCGCAACCGTTTTAAAAAACGCTTATGCGCAAATTGACGTGCAGCTCAAGCGGCGCTACGACCTGATTCCGAATCTGGTCGAGACCGCGAAGGGTTACCTCAAACACGAACGTGATACGCTCGACGCAGTCATTACCGCGCGCAATGCTGCTGCGTCCGCCAACACAGGTGCCGCCGCCAATCCCGGTGACCCTGCCGCGATGCAGAAGCTCGCGAGTGCCGAAGGAACGCTCTCCGGCACCTTGGGCCGCCTCTTTGCACTTTCAGAGGCCTATCCCGACCTTAAGGCGAATACGACCATGCTGAGCCTGATGGAGGAACTGACCTCGACGGAAAACAAGGTCGCCTTTTCCCGGCAGGCGTATAACGACTCGGTGATGGCCTACAACACACAACGTGAAGTATTTCCCAGCAGTCTCATCGCCTCTACGTTCCACTTTACCGCCGCCGAGTTGTTTGCCATCGAGGAGGCGGCTCAAAAAGAAGCGCCGAATGTCTCGTTCTCTTAAAGAGAGTTGACGCATGAATTTTTTTGAACAGCAGGACAAAGCCAGGAAGAACACGAAGGTGCTGGTGGTTTACTTCGTGATCGCCGTCGCGTGCATCATCGCGTCGGTTTACATCTCCAGCCTGCTGATTTTCTACGGCACCCACGCCAAACAGCAGCCTGGTGCCCCGTCGCCAGAACTCGTGCTGTGGGATCCCATGCTTTTCCTCTACGTCGCGCTCGGCACGCTCGGCGTTGTCGTGATTGGCAGCCTCTACAAAACCGCCGCCCTGGCCAAGGGCGGCAGTGCCGTCGCCGAATCGCTCGGCGGACGGCTCGTTAATCCCAACACAACCCAGCCGGAAGAGCGCAAACTGCGCAACGTGATCGAGGAGATGGCCATTGCCGCTGGCGTCCCTGTCCCAAAAATTTATGTGCTCGACGACGAAAAGGGCATCAATGCGTTTGCGGCTGGCCACACGCCGGGCGACGCCGCGATTGGTGTCACGCGCGGTTGCATGACCTTGCTAAGCCGGGCTGAACTGCAGGGGGTCATCGGCCACGAGTTCAGCCACATCCTTAATGGTGATATGCGCCTGAATCTGCGCCTCATGGGAGTCATCTTCGGCATCTTGTGCCTCGCAGTGATTGGCCGGGTGCTGATCTACTCGCGCGGGCGCAGCAGCAGCAGGGACAGGAATCCGCTGATGCTCCTGGGACTGGCCCTGATCGTCATCGGCGCAATCGGCGTCTTCTTCGGCCGGCTCATCCAGGCCGCACTCAGTCGGCAGCGGGAATTCCTGGCCGATGCCTCCTCGGTTCAGTTCACCCGCAATCCGGCGGGGCTCTCCGAGGCGCTACAAAAGATCGGCGGTGCCGGCTCGAAGCTCGAGTCCGCTCATGCCGGGGAAGCCAGCCACATGTTCTTCGGCAACGGCCTGGGCAAACCTTTCCTCGGAATGATTGCCACCCACCCGCCGCTCGCCGAGCGCATCCACGCCATCGATCCCGGTTGGGACGGGAAATTCAAGACCGCCGACGTCGCGGCGGTTGCAGCAGAATCGGCGCGCGAGGCGGCGAAACCAGCGTCATCACGATCTGCGTTTCCACCGATTCCCGGGATGCCCGGCGCGAGTGCTGGCGACACCAGATTCGCCACCAACGCCGTTATGATGGGAGCCGTGCTTCCCAATCTGGGCAAGCCAACGCCGCTGCACCTGCGCTACGCCGAGGAGTTGCGGAATTCATTCTCGGAAAAGCTACAGGCCGCCGCTCGCGAACCGCTTGACGCGACCGCGCTCATCTACGCAATGCTCCTCAGCGCGGACGAAAGCTTGCGCGCGAAGCAACTCGCGGAACTTGGCCGACGACTCGCGCCGAGGGTGGGCGAAGTTACCGCCGCGATGTGGCTGGAAGTCTCGTTTATCGCTTCGCGTGCGCGGCTGCCGCTCGTGAACCTCGCCTTGCCCGCGCTGCGTCAACTGCGGCCCGACGAGTTCGAGCAATTCAGTCAGGCGTTGCAAGGGCTCATTGAAAGCGACGGGCAGATCGGGATTTTTGAATTCGTCCTCCAGAAAATCGTCCGCCGCCATCTCGCGTCGCAGTCGGGCGAAATTCGCCCGACCTCCATTCAATACCACTCGATCAAACCGCTCGTGCCGGATTGCAGCGTTGTGCTGTCGGCGCTGGCGAACGTCAGCAGCAGTAATTCGGGCGAGGTCGAAAAGGCATTCGAGGCGGGCTCGCCCCATCTGCGAGCGAATGCCGACGGCCTGCAGCTCCTGTCGCGCGAAACGTCCGGGCTGAAACAATTGGATACCGCACTCGATCATCTGGCGTTGGCCGCGCCGCAGATCAAAAAGAATCTTCTCGAAGCCTGCGTTCAGGTCGTCGGCGCGGATGGCTTGATCCAGGAACGCGAAGCCGAATTGCTCCGCGCCATCGCCGACACGCTGGATTGTCCGATCCCGCCGTTTGTGCAGATTCCGGAAAGCAAAATCCAAACGCGACAATCAATATGATGAATACACAAGACAGAACTTCGAACTACCAGGCGGACAGCCTCTCGCTCGTCGGCGCCATCTCCCTGGGCACCGGCGTGATGATCGGTGCCGGGATTTTCGCGCTGACCGGCCAGATGGCGGAGATGACCGG
>JBDNHX010000230.1:0-13172 GCA_041688565.1 Planctomycetaceae bacterium | reverse complement strand
TATGAGCAAAAGCTGAAGGATCATCAGCGACAGCACAAAATTGATCCCATGCTGACTCACTTCCGCTGGATGCTGGAAGAATTTCGGATTCAGCTGTTTGCTCAAAAGCTGGGGACCGCGATCAGTGTTTCTGCCGCAAAGCTCGAAGAACAATGGGGCCGAATTTTGTAACGCAGAATACTGCGAAGAAACAGTTGTTGTTTTCTGGCATTCATCATGCGCGGAGTTTACAACCATGTGTAACCCGCGTTCAAGACGCCAAGTGGCTGGTCTGCTACAATCATCCCGTTGAGTTCGTCGTTTAACATGGTAGTGCAAAGTCGATATGAACCCCCGCGGCGAGCTCGGGGGCGTTTTGGGTTTATGTCGTTCCGCCGCTTGGCTTCGGCATCGTGTTAGATGGATCTAAAAGAAGTAGCAGTCACACTCCGTGTGCCGTCCGCAAACTTTTGAAAATGGCTGTCTTCTGGGGGTTACGGCACATGGAATGTGCCTACTACTTTCAACTCGGCTCTCCTGAGAATTCGATTTATGACACACCGACTGTTCCTCACCATCGTTTCTATTTCGCTGTTGTCCGGCCCGACTGTGCGGGCGGCGGCTGACGAGCCCGTTCGATTTGGCCGCGATGTTTTGCCCATCCTATCAACAAATTGCTTTGCCTGTCATGGGCCGGATGAGTCCGTTCGCAAGGCTGGTCTCCGGCTTGATCTGGAGGCGGATGCGAAAGCCAGTCATGACAGCGGAGTCCCGATCGATCCTGGCAAGCCGGATCAGAGCACTCTGATGCAGCGCGTCACCAGCACTGACGCCGAACTCGTGATGCCGCCGCTCGATTCTCATAAGGAACTGAAGCCCGAACAGATTGAAACGCTTCGTCGGTGGATTGCCGAAGGTGCTGCCTGGGGACGACACTGGTCGTTCGAGCCGATTCAGCGAACTCAGGTTGCCGCGGCAAACGGCGGAAGTGCGATCGATGAGTTGGTTGCCGCTCCGCTTGCAAAAAAAGGTCTTAACCTTCGTCCGTCAGCACCGCCTCATCAGCTGGTTCGCCGCCTCTGGCTGGATCTCACCGGAGTCCCGCCGACTGTCGAAGCGGCTGACAAATTCGCCGCAGATCCCAGTGCGGCGGCTTACGAACAAATGATCGATGAGCTGCTGGCGAGCCCCCAGTTTGGCGAGCACTGGGCGCGTGTCTGGATGGATCTGGCCCGATACGCAGACACAAAAGGTTATGAAAAGGATCTCGGTCGAACCATGTGGCCCTATCGTGACTGGCTCGTGAAGGCGATCAATGATGATCGGCCGCTGGATCAGATGACGATCGAACAGCTGGCCGGTGACTTGCTGCCGGACGCTTCCACGCAGCAGATCATTGCCACTGCATTTCACCGAAATACGATGAGCAACGACGAGGGCGGGACCGACGATGAAGAGTTCCGCACGATTGCCGTGAAGGATCGAGTCGACACAACAATGCAGGTCTGGATGGGACTGACGGCGGGCTGCGCGAAATGCCATTCCCACAAGTACGACCCTGTGTCGCAGTCTGAGTATTACGGTCTGTATGCGATCTTCAATCAGACCCAGGACGCTGATCGCTATGACGACTTTCCCGTTTTTGAAGTCCCCACCGATGGAGTGGAACAGACTCTCGCAAAGCTGACACAAAAAATTGCCGACTTAAAATCTCAGGTCGCCGAAGCGGAATCCGCAGCCGCAGAGCAGGAAGACTCTCGCTGGCAATTTGGAACCGCGACAGAAGCCACATCGGCCGGCAATGCAACTCTGGCGGTTCGCGAGGATGCGTCACTGTTTGTTGAAGGAGCTTCTCCTGCGGAAGACATCTACTCCATAACGATGATACTGAAGCCAGGACGGCATACCGTGCTCCGCCTGGAAGCATTGCCGGAAAAATTTTCGGATGGGCAGGTCGGCGTGGGACGTAATCCACGTGATCCCAACTTTGTCCTGTCTGAAATTGAGGTCGAACTGGTGCAGGACGGTGGCAACACCAGGCTGATGCTTTCTAATCCCCGTGCCGATTATTCTCAGGATGGCTGGCCTGTGGCCGCTGCTCTGGATGGCAATCTGAAGACTGGCTGGGCGATTAGTCCTCGGCAGCGCGAACGCCATGTGGCCTTGTTCACCTATGCCGAGCCCCTGCAGCTGGAAACACCGACGACTTTGAAAATCACGCTCCGGCAGCACTACGGTGACTCCCTGGTCTTGCGGCGATTTCGAATCTCGACCGTCGGCGACGATGCGGACAAAGTGGAACTGCCACAACCGTCCGCGGATGAACGCCGTCTGATCGACGAACTGGCTGCGGCCAATAAAGAACTGCAGACTTTCACGGGCAGTATTCCAAAGATCCCGGTCATGAAAGCTGTCGACACGGACAAGCAGCGAATCACCAAACTTCACCGCCGTGGAAATTTTCTTGATCCGGGTGATCTGGTCCCGGCCACTCTGCCCGCGTCTTTTCATCACCTCCCAGCGGAGACCGCTCTGGACCGTCTGGCCCTGGCCCGATGGCTGATCAGTCCGGAAAACACGATGACACCGCGCGTCTGGGCGAACCGAATCTGGGCGCGTGTCTTTGGACTCGGCATTGTGGAGACGGAGGAAGACTTTGGAGCCCTGGGTGCGCCGCCATCGAACCCTGAACTGCTCGATTGGCTGGCTGTCGAGTATCGCGATAACGGCTGGTCGCTGAAGAAGTTTCTGAAAACCATTCTGATGAGCCGCGTCTATCGGCAGTCGTCTGAAGCGACGGCTGACCTGCGAGAAATTGATCCTCGCAATCAGCTGCTGACCCGTGGTTCACGCTACCGTCTGTCCGGCGAAACTGTCCGTGATGCGTCACTGGCTGCCGCCGGATTGCTCTCCCTCAAAATGGGCGGTCCGCCAGTCATGCCACCTCAGCCGGATGGTCTCTGGCGATCCACCTACAACGGCCAGAAGTGGGTGAATGCGGAAGGTGAAGATCGCTTCCGACGGGCTCTTTATACCTATCTGAAACGAACCACTCCGTATCCATCGATGACAACCTTCGACGGGGGCAGTGGTGAAGTCTGTCAGGTCCGCCGAATTCGCACAAATACGCCTCTTCAGGCCCTGGTCACGCTGAACGATCCCGTCTTTCTGGAAGCTGCCGGAGCACTCGCTGCGCGAATGGCAATGATCGATGGCGACGCAACGGCAAAGGCCGCTCATGGATTGCGACTGGCCCTGATTCGTCCTTTGCGAGATGGAGAAATTGCCCCTCTGATCAGACTCCAGGCTGATGTGGAAAAATCCTATGAAGCGTCAGTCGACCAGGCTCGAGCGATGATCAGTTCCACACGAGCCACAGTTCCTGCCGGGATGTCGGACGGCGAATTCGCCAGCTGGATTGTCGTGGCAAATACGATTTTGAATCTCGATGAATTTTTGACGAGGAACTAACGATGACGCCCGATATCCAACGTCTCACAACTCAAACACGACGACACTTACTGCAAACGGCCGGCTTGGGAATTGGCTCAATGGCTCTGCAGGCAATGCTGGCGAAAGACGGTGCCGCGAGCCCGGCGCAGAGTTCCACAAATCCGCTCAGCCCCAAAGAGCCGATGATTGCTCCCAGGGCAAAACGCGTCATCTATCTGCACATGGCCGGCTCACCGTCGCAGCTTGAACTGTTTGAGCACAAACCGGATCTTCAAAAACTGCACATGCAGGATTGTCCGGCATCGTTTCTGGAAGGCAAGCGTTTCGCCTTCATCAAAGGCGTCCCCAAAATTCTGGCCGGCCAGTTCTCATTCGCTCAGTATGGCGAAAGCGGACAATGGATCAGTGAGCTGCTGCCGCACTTCGCCTCCGTTGTCGACAAAGCCTGCGTCATTCGCACCGTTCAGACGGATCAGTTCAACCACGCGCCTTCGCAGCTGTTCATTCAAACGGGCACACCAAGACTGGGCAGTCCGTCACTGGGTTCGTGGATCAATTACGGACTTGGCAGCGTCAATGAAAACCTGCCCGGTTTTGTTGTCCTGCTGTCGGGCGGAAAGACGCCGGACGCGGGCAAATCGCTCTGGGGCTCCGGATTTCTTCCCTCGGTTTATCAGGGAGTCCAGTGTCGTACAACCGGTGATCCGGTCCTGTACCTGACAGATCCGAACGGAATGGATCGTGGCCTGCGCCGCCGCATGCTGGACACTCTTGCGGAAATGAATGCGTCCGAGTTTGAACGCAGCGGAGATTCGGAAACTCAGACTCGGATTTCCCAATACGAACTGGCCTACCGCATGCAGACGTCTGTCCCCGACGTCATGGACATTTCCAAAGAGCCGAAGCACATCCTCGAAATGTACGGAGCCCAGCCGGGCTTTGTGTCGCCCGCAGAAAGTGCAGACGATCCGCGAGTCCTTTACAAAGGCGATGATCCGACATTTCCGAACAACTGCCTTCTGGCTCGCCGACTGGTCGAAGCCGGCGTGCGATTTGTGCAGCTTTACGACTGGGGCTGGGACCACCACGGTTCATCATTGGGAGAAAGTCTGGACGAAACGCTGCCCATCAAATGCCAGCAGTCAGATCGCGCAATCGCCGCTCTGATTAAAGATCTCGACCAGCGCGGTTTGCTGGAAGAAACATTGATTGTCTGGGGCGGTGAATTTGGACGCACGCCGATGATGCAGAACAACGTCAACACGGAACTGAAGAAAGGATACATCGGACGCGATCATCATCCTTATGCCTTCACGATGTGGATGGCCGGCGGCGGAGTCAAAGGCGGACTGGCCTACGGACAAACCGACGAGTTCGGGTATTATCCGGTTGAATCACCGGTCACCATTCGTGACATCCAGTCGACCATTTTAAATGCCATGGGACTTGATCCTTATCGTTTCAACTACATGTATCAGGGCCTGAACAATCGCCTGATCGGCCCGACGGATGAAGGGAAAGTCCTGACCGAGATTCTGTCCTGAGCGTGAAAACGAATGGCGAAACAGGATCGCTGAGCCATTCGTCGGCGTCCGATTGGGAATTGTTTATGTCCAAAAACCGACCGTTCTCGGTGGCCTCACGCCTCGCCAGTTTTATCCACGCAGGCCGCGGTCTGAAGTTCGTTCTGCAGAATGAACACAACGCATGGATTCATGCGATTTTGACCGTCGTGGTCATCGTTCTTGCAATCGTCCTGAAAATCTCGGCCACGGAATGGTGCTTTTTGATTCTGGCGATGTCAGTCGTCTGGATCACCGAAACGCTCAACACCGCCATTGAACGTCTGACTGATTTGGTATCCCCCGAACATCATCCACTCGCCGGCAAAGTCAAAGACATCGCCGCCGGCGCAGTCCTCCTCGCCGCCATCGCCGCAGTGATCATCGGCGCCCTCATCTTCATCCCGCACCTTTAGACGTTCATTCTTCCCAGCGGGGGAGAAGGTGCCCGACAGGGCGGATGAGCCAGGAAACCAAATCACATCATTTTACTGAGTTTTCCCGCAGATTCAGGATCGCCACCGATTGAACGACGGCAGAGGCGTTGCCACAATCCTCCGGAAGTCGCAATCAGCATTCCTGTTGAAATGTCATGTCTCCACCAGGCCTCTGACGCTTCACTGCGACAACTTGAGTGAAGGATCTCGTCGTGCTGCCACATGAAACGGACAACGACACTGGACTGATGCCGCGCGGCGCAATCAATCCTTTTGCGCCGCCTGCCGAGTCGGAGTTATGGCCTGCCGGTTCAGAACTGCAACAATCCGATCCTTCGGCCGCTCCCACATGGGCACGGTTCAAGGTACTCGGCGTGCTGTGTCTTCTGTCTGGTGTTTTGTATCTCGACCGCATCTGCATTTCCGCCGCGCTGGATTCGATACAGCGCGACCTGAAGATCTCAAACACCCAGACAAGTTACGTCCTGATGGCGTTTACTCTGGCCTATGGACTGTTTGAAATTCCCACCGGACGCTGGGGCGATACGCTGGGAGCTCGCCGCGTTCTGACTCGCATCTCCTTATGGTGGTCAGCGTTTACAGCCCTGACCGGCGCCTGCACGGGACTCGGCATGCTGATCATCGTGCGATTTCTGTTTGGAGCCGGCGAAGCAGGCGCCTTTCCAAATGTGGCTCGCGTCATGTCACGATGGTTTCCTCCGCAGGAACGTGGAAGAGCTCAGGGAATTCTTCTGGCAGCCTCACTAATTGGCGGAGCCATGGCTCCCTTTCTTGCCGCTCGATTAATTCAGGAAATTGGCTGGCGATGGACGTTCGTTGCCTTCGGAAGCGTGGGCGGCGTCTGGGCGGCCGGATTTTATTTCTGGTTCCGTGACGATCCGGCCGAGCATCCTGCCGCGAATGCCGCCGAGGTGGCTCATATTGGCCGAGGTGCTTCCGCGTCGAATGTGCATTCGGCCATTCCCTGGAACCTGGTCCTGACGAATCCCAGCATCTGGTTTCTGAGCCTGATCATGGTGTGCGGTTCGTTCAACAGTTACATCTATTTTTCGTGGTTTCCGAAGTATCTGATTTCTGGCCGCGGCGTTGAGATGCTGGAAGCGGGAAAAATGTCGTCGACGGTTCTGGTGTTGTCCGCCGTGGGGACTCTGCTGGGTGGTTTTCTGCTCGATCGATTTGCAACGCACGGCGGAATCAGCCGTAGACGTAGCCTTGGCGGAGTGTGTTTCTTTCTGGCCGCTGCCATGCTGAGCTGCAGCTTGATGTCGGCTAATCCATGGCTGGCCGCAATGTTTGCCGGACTGTCCTGCTTCGCAACTCAGGCGACTCAACCGCTGTGGTGGACCTGCTCCATCGGAATCAGCGGCAAGCATGTGGGTGCGCTGTTCGGCCTGATGAACTCGGTCGGTGTGTTCGGCGCGATGTCGTCGCAGTATCTGGTAGGTGCCCTGGCCGACTACTTTGGTGCTCAGGGATTTTCCGGGCGCGATCAATGGGACCCGATCTTCTACATCAACGTGGGAGTCCTTCTCACGGCCGGACTACTCTGGTCATTTTTTCTCTACCGCCCTGTGGAAGAAGTTGAAGCCGACTCAGTCGTCACTGCTTAGGAGCAGTCCCGAAATAAGTTCCGTTTATCACAACCCGAAGCGTCAGTTTTGAAGTTGCGCGCTTCGGGCCTGGGGTTGATCAAGAGTTCGAAAACAGTGGGAGAATCGAGAAGGAAATTCAGTACTGTTCCTTGAGTATGGCGTGGAAGAATTCCATGTTGGCACGACCGACGAGGCATTTCGCAAGAGGCAAGCGATGGCAATCATTGATGTTCACAGTCATTTCTGGCAGTTTCCTGAACATTTCAACGACGACTTTCGTCAGCAGGGGAAGCGGGCTAAGGCGGGCGTTGAGCTGGATTTGACGGTTCGCTTCGAGGACTATCAGCGAACCTCGGTACCCGATGTCAAAACCGTCGTCTTTGGCGGTAAGGCGCGACTGAGCGGGCTGTGGGTCGACGATCAATCGGTCAAAGATTATGTGGACCAGCATCCGGATCAGCTGATCGGATTTTTGTCGCTCGATCCCACTCAGGACGGCTGGGAAAAGGAAATGATCGAGGGCCATCGTGAGCTTGGGCTGCGCGGGATCAAGCTGATGCCGATGTATGCCGGCTTTCGACCGGATGAAGAATGGTTGGCCCCATTGTGGGAGTATGCTCAGGAGCATCGTCTGCCCGTGCTGCTGCATACGGGAACGACGTTTATTTCCCAGGCACCGCTCGAGTGTACTCTGCCGCGACATCTGGACCCGGTGGCAGCGCGGTATCCACAGCTGCGGATGATTCTGGCTCACCTTGGCCATCCCTATGAAGGCGAATGCATCGCCGTGATTCGCAAACATCCGCATGTTTATGCGGACCTGTCGGCGTTGCATTATCGTCCGTTTCAGTTGTACCACAGCCTCATGCTGGTTCAGGAATATGGAGTCTGGGACAAAGTTCTGTTCGGCACGGATTATCCGTTCACGACCGTCAGCGCCACCATCGACGGCCTGCGCGGCTTGAACTCCATGCTGGAAGGAACTTGTCTGCCGCGACTGAATGAAGCGGCCATCGAATGCCTGATCCATCGAGACTCACTGCCACTGCTGGGACTCAGCCCCGAAGTAATGTCGACGCCTGCGAACAGTTTGAAGCAATGACATGCATAAAACTTTACTCACGGGCTCGGAACCAGTTGCACACAATCGGAACATCAAGACTGCCTTAGCGTGAAGATTCCACGTTGATGGTATGCACTTTCGGTTCGAATCATCTAATGCGGCCAGCGTGATCGTTCAGTCATACCTTTTCAAAGAAAGTCGAAGTGATGAGCATTCTTTCAGGAAGTTCTGTGCGTTCTTTGGCCGTTCAGATGCTGACCAATTTTCTGGTTCTGGCTGGCCATTGCATTTCTGCGGCTTTTGCCGGAGACGTTGACACCGTCGAATATGAATGGAAGCCGGTCACGTTAAAAGCGGAATTCGCGCCGCGCGACGGAGCCGGTGCGTTGACCTTCAACGACCGCATGTGGTTCATCGGGGGCTGGAATCCCGGCGATAAGACTCATTTCCCACGCATCTGCAACAACGAAGTCTGGAGCTCGGCTGACGGAGCGAGCTGGACGCTGGAAAAGCCGAACACGTTTCTGGACAGTGGCTTTGATTCTCAAGCTGACTGGGAAGGCCGGCACACAGCTGGCTATGCGGTGCTGCACGACAAAATGTGGATCGTCGGTGGCGACGTGAATCAGCGGCATTATCACAGCGACGTCTGGAACTCGGCGGATGGCCGCCAATGGACGCTCGTCAACAAAGACCAGCCCGTGCCGTGGGGCCCGCGAGCGTTGCACTACACTGTCGCTCATCAGGGGAAATTGTGGGTCATCGGTGGTCAGACGGTTCCCGGACTTGCTCCCGAAGCTGAGCACATGTATCGCGACGTCTGGAATTCGGAAGACGGCCTTCACTGGAGCAAAGTGGAACTTCAGGAACCTGCATGGGCTCAGCGTGGAATGATTGGCGGAAGCGCTGTGTTCCAGGGCAGAATCTGGATCCTTGGCGGCGGCACCTATGAGACTCCTTCGCAGCCTGATCGAAAATTCTTCAATGACGTCTGGAGTTCCGAAAACGGTGCAGTGTGGAAGCAGCACACGGCGGCGGCGCCATGGCATCCTCGCCAGTACCATGACGTCGCGGTGTTTGATGATCGCCTCTGGGTGCTGGAGGGCTATCACAAAGACGGTGGAAATCGTAAGGACGTCTGGTACTCGGAAGATGGCGAGCATTGGACTGAAATTCCCAACACGCCCTGGGCGGCGCGACATGCGGCCAGCGTGTTTGTGCATCAGAACAGTTTATGGATGGTCGCAGGCAACAACATGACGTCGGATGTGTGGAAGCTGCAGCGGAAACCAGCAGGAACAAAATGATTCCCTGACTCACCGGGAGTGTTGGCCTGATTCACGGACGTGTCATGGCGGCATTCCGCACAGGGAACCCGCTTCAACGACTCATTTTCCGCGAGAGGCGAACGTGAAAAAGCCCGGCAAGCATGGGGTCTTGCCGGGCTCCTGGAGGAGGTACTTGATGCTGACTCGAGCTGCTGGTGGCATCAGCGTTCGGTCAGCGTTTGACTGAACCGCTTCAGTCTCAGAAACCTGTCAGCGATACCGACTGAATTTTCCGCACAAATCGTGTGGTTAAAGACGAAGGAGTCGGTGCGGGCAGCATGTTCTTGCTGAAATGCGGCTGGTAGGCCACGAAATGATGAGGGTTAGAAGGGCCTGAGGACATGCCGTGTTGACCAGAAGGCCCACAACCATTATTACAACCGCGGTTGTGATAATTGCCCGGGACTGGCACGGGGGGAATCATGTCCGTGCGAGTCTGCCAGGTTGGAACCTTCATATAGCTGTAGCCCAACTGCGTCGTGTCGTTTGGCTGATACACGGTCGGATAGTTTGCGATGAATCCGCCGCCCGGGCTGCCGTAAAAGGCCTGAGGATGATACGCACCGTACCAGGTACCGTCGTAGTTGACCGGGTAGTTGACTGGAGGTGCCCAGCCGGAATCCGGGTAGGCTTTTGTGGACATACTGCGAGTCAGTGGATTTCCATTACCATTGCCTCGACCGCCGCGATGGTGGCCGTTCTGACAATTGTCACACTGGCTCCAGTCGCTGGTTTCATAGCCGACATAGTTTCGGTTCTGACGATGTTCGACCTGTTCGATCTGACCAAAGGCAGAGCCTGCTGTGACAACCATGGCCACGGAGGCGAAGAAAGTTAACGGGAGGCGTTTCATAAATTCCTTCTCCAGAAATCCAGAGATCATGATGTGTTTCGATTGGCCGCAGTGAGTTTACCGCGACAGAAAATTTGCGATCGATGTCTGGACCTATTGATGAGTCAGCAGGTGCGAACATCTGATTCAATCAACGTGGCACGAAAGGACCGGTCATGATCTGCTGGGAAACATGAGCCGATCGATCCATGTGTGACAGCCTCACTGCAGTCGCTAAGACACACGGCTGTCTCTGATTCGCCGGACTTACCAGCTCTGGCAGTTCAGACGCTGTGGCGAAGTCCTCGGGTTGTAGCTGCCGATGTGCGTAATTCGGCTGGCCGGCAGTCCTGAGCTGTAGTTATACGCGTGGTTTACATTCGGCGCGAGTGGAACCGACATTGGCATGCCGTAGCCCTGAGCGGCATACAGCTGCGTGTCACGCGGATCAATGTAAGACGGCTGATCAGCGTAAGTCATGTGGTATTTGCCAACCGGGGGCAGTCCCTGGCCGCAGTAGCCGGAAGGAATCATCCAGCCGAACAGACAGTCGCAGAGCGTGTTGCGACGAGGACCGCAGTTTCCTGCACCTCGGCAATTCCCGTTACTGTCGCAGTAGCCATTGGCATCACAATAGCCATTGGCGTCGCAGTAGCCATTGCGACCACGGCGTCCGTTACCAAACCCGCGGCCGAAGCCACGTCCGCGTCCGCCGTCACATTCGTCGCACTGATTGCCCCGGCGACCACGACGACCGGACTGATCACCGCTGGAGAAGCAGGCATTGCAATCCGTCGCTGTATAGCCGCTTCCGTCGTAGCAACTTCCGGAATTGCACATCCCGGAATCGCACCTGCCGTAGCCGCCCATGCCGATCTGGCATGGATCACAGCTCTGGTAGGATGGAGCCGGGCAGCACTGCGTCGGGCAGGGCTGCGGGGTGTAGCAGGACCCGCCACAGGCAACACCGCAGGAATCGGGGTTCAGGAAGCCGGTCTGCTGAAGGCCAACGGCACTCACCGGACGTGAGCCGCGGTCAGACATTCGCACAACGCCATCGTCGGCGATTGAGACCCCGGCCGACAGAATCATGCACAGCGCCACAGCATTTCTCAACAACGTCTTCAACGATATCATTTTTGTCCACCTGATATAGGCATAGGGAAAGACCAGGCTTTCGGAGGCAGCCGGAGTCCTTCCGACTGCCTGCAACGAATACGATCAGCGGATCACTGGCGGCTTGAAAAGTGTCAGGGGGCTGATATGCGATTTGTATTTCACGTCCACCTGCGTTCCCTGCAGCTTCCAGTCTTCGCGAGACCAGACGCCGAAAGGCGACACCATCCAGCCACCGTTTACTTTGTAGTAGTACGGCGGGTACATGGCTTTGTATTGATGAGCGTACAGCATCTCATGAGGATGGAAGGCCGGATTTTCGATCGCGATGCCACCCACCTGATGCGGAATCCCCGGGCGAGGCGCCGGATAAAGAGCAGCCCCGGTCTGAGGATACGATCCGCCCTGCTGTGGGCTCATCTGAGCATAGCCCGAGTAAACCGGACCGGACGGAGCAGAAGGATTTGAGGCGTTCCAATACTGGCCCTGTGAAACCATCTGCACAGGCCGTGGTGCCTGATAGGTCTGCCAGTTATTCGATGGATAAACGGGCAGCGGGTTCGACATTCCCGACTGGGTCGCACTGAAGTACTGAGGCCCGCTGGTCGTGTCCATGTTTGGCAGAACGGGCGGCATTTCAATCGGCACCGGCTGCAGTTCTGATTCTGCAGGCGCGACTGCGAGATCGAATGGAGCGGCATCGTCCGGCATTGAAGCCGTCTGACGAATCGCCACGGCCTGACGTTCAGCATCGATCACGGCGGCATGCTCAACATTCGCAACGGCTGGCTTTTCTGCTGGTCGAGCCGACAACTTCGCTGACAGCTTTTTCGACAGTGTCGGATTGGTTGGTGCTGGACTACTCTGGGCGGCATTCACAACCGTTTTGCTCGATGGTTGACCGGATGCTTTTGCTCCGGTCTGTTTCTTGACGACGGTCTTTTTTGCGGTCGGCTTTCCGGTTGTTTTGGTCCGGAACTTGAACAGGCTCATCAGGCCTGTTGGTGCAGAATTCGTCCGCTTCTGCGCTGGCTGTTCGGCGATCGCGCTGCTCGCGCAAATGACGCCCAGCATCAGCGCTACTAAACCCTTCCGTAGCATTAGAGCCCCTCCATGGAATCCGCGGATCGTCCGGTGTTCCGCATCGGCGGCAGGTCCCAGCGAACCTGGCCCGGCCGGTTTTGTTCTGAAGATGAGTGAGAACAGCGTCCGGATTCAGCTTGACTCCGACTGCTCCCCGTCTTTCCCTTCTATCTGCCGTTTTCAACGAAGCCCAATCGCCGCGCCAAACATGATGACAGAAGTTCGTGACAGTCTTGTTGTTCGGCCGGTAACGATCATCCGGATGAGCGATTCACTGACAGTGACACCAGTCGAAGGGGCAGCAGAACAGGTGTGTGCGTTTGAGTCTCCTCAACCGGAAGTCGCTGCGGGATCGTCAATTTCTGCCCGGTTTGCCTATCATGCTTCCCTGACGAAATTCTTCGGCATGCATTACACTACGGCAATGAATCCGGGCATCTCAGATGCCTGCGGACGTGCGATCACCTGCGACATACGCCCACATGTTCGTCCGGGACTGGCTGTCAGTCGCAAAAATACTGAGTTTTGAACTGTTTCATGGCAAAGGATGGCCCTGGTGGCTCGACGGAAATCTTCAAATTCAAAAAGTCCCCTGTTTGACGAAAATGCTCTTCCGGACGCAAACGTGCAGTTTGTGCCGATCAGTGAAGAGACGCGAAGACGCTACCTGAATTACGCGATGTCGGTGATTACGTCGCGAGCATTG
>JBDNHX010000229.1:0-2418 GCA_041688565.1 Planctomycetaceae bacterium | reverse complement strand
CGGTGATTCGAAACGCATCCCAGGAACTCTGCCCCTTGGCCAGGGTCTCGGCGGTGTAACGAATCGTAACAGGAACTTCGACGTAGCTCAGACGATGTTTGGCGATCTGGTCCAGAATCTCCGATGCATGCGCCATCCGCGGTTGACGGATTCGGATCGTCTCGGCCGCGCGACGCGAGAACACTCGAAAACCGTTGTGGGTGTCGGTCAGCTTCAATCCGC
Source organism: Planctomycetaceae bacterium (assembly GCA_041688565.1). Classification (GTDB taxonomy): domain Bacteria; phylum Planctomycetota; class Planctomycetia; order Planctomycetales; family Planctomycetaceae; genus SXXK01. The sequence continues at coordinate 2,196 of JBDNHX010000229.1, read as the reverse complement.
TGGTCATTCGCGTGAACAAAATCGCCGCCCGCAACAACACACGGCGCGTCCACGGCGCGTTGGCTGTGCGTCCCAGAAAGCGTGAACCAAGCGCAATGTCTGCCTTGCCGGACAGAACCGGTTCCAGCATGACCCGAATTTCATTCGGGTCATGCTGACCATCGGCATCAAACGTCACGATCGAATGAGCACCCTTTGACAGAGCGAAATCGATCCCGGTTTGCAGTGCGGCGCCTTGTCCGCAGTTGATCGGGTGCCGCAGCACCCAGACGGGAAACGTCCGGGCCACATCAAAGGTTGCATCGCTGGAGCCATCATCAACGACTACAATGCTGACAGAAACTTCCGCCATGGAATTCATTAGCATCTGTAGTGTATTTGCTAGACGTTTCGCTTCGTTATACGCAGCGATGACAATCCAGATCAGTCTTTTATTCTCGGCTATTAAACTCACGGCTGAAGCCCTCCCACCCAAGGTTTTCCAAGTTCGTAAGTCGCGAGCCTCTGTTGCAGATCGGTGATGTACGACGTGTCTGGTTCGGCTCGACGGCGTGCGATCTCGACGGCCTTGTTCGTCGATTGAATTGCGCCGGAGAAGTCGCCAAACGCAGCACGAATGACCCCCTCGGTATCAAACACGGCGGCGCTTTGCGTTGTGATGAGGTCGTAGTGCTCATCGAGCAAACGTTTTGCGGTTGCGACATCACGGAGTTCTTCCTGTTCCGAGGTCGCAAGCAACCATGCCATGCGACGCGCGGCAACTGTGAATTCCGGGTGCTGTACGAGAGTCTGTTCAAGCAGCCAAATTGCTTCCGTCGGCCGATGTTGTTTCAGACAGACCAGAGCAAGGTTGTATCTCGCTTCAGGATGATCCATTTCCACAGCAGTCTGAAAAGCCTCTTCCGCCTGATCAAGCTGCCCCAGATCCAGGTAGACTGCCCCCAGATTATTGTATGCCTCCGGATAGCGCGGCTGGCTGGAAATCGCATATTTGTACAGGGTGATGGCGTCGTCATAACGTTTGATATGTCGCAGGCAATCGGCCAGGCCGAGGTCAAAAAACGGTACACGCTTCGGTGATAGTCCGACGGCACTGATCATAGGTCGCAGCGCAGCGTTGCGGTCACCTTTGTTAAAAAGTTCACGTCCGATGTTGTACCAGGCACGCGGATTCTCGGGCGAGATTCGGGCGGCGGTGCGCCAAAGCACGAGACCGTCGCGGTAATCCTGGTTTCTCAGATGCGTCCGCCATGACAACATCGCCAAACAAAACAGCACCATGCACGCCAGGCCAGCCTTCAGCACCAGCGGCCGTTCGCTCTGACGAAGCAACCCACCAGCGATTGCTGTGGCACCGAGCACAATTCCGGCCACGACGACCGATGACGCCAGATACATCCGATGCTCAACGGCAATGTCCGCAATCGGCATGAAGCTGGATGTTGGCGACAGAATCAGAAAGAACGTCAGCACCAGCCAACCGGCCATGCCGATCGACGAGATACCAACCGGTAAGACGCCGTCGGTTGAACTTACTGAGCTTCTCAAACCTCGGACATAGGACGCAAGGCCCAACAGAAGCACGAAAACAATGGACGCTCCCAGCGGCAGATAATTCCACGGGTTACTCTGAATTCTCCACAAGTAGTCGAAACACAAATCCTTCGGCCAGACGACTAATCCAAGGTAATGCCAAAGCACTTCCGGCTGAGTTCGAAGGTATTCCCAGGGCGAAATCGTCTCCATCCCCAGCCCCGCCGAACTGCTTTGAGTCCGCACGGGATCGAAGAAAAAGGCCACATTTGGAATGAACCAAATATAGGGCGACACCATCAACATGTAAGGAAGCCATCTGAGCTTCGCGATGGAAAACCATGTCTGTTGCGAGATCAGCCGATCGAACAGCAGGATGACCAAAGGCGCGGTGGCGAAGACTTCTTTCGACATCAGCCCGATCCAGGCCGCTGGCAGAATCAGCGAACACCCGAGCCAGCGAAATCCGCGCAGATATATCAACAGCCCGACCCACGCACCGAGATACCCCAGCGACGACAGGGACTCGTATCGCTGGACGATGTTCGTGACGGCCTGAGTCGTCAGTGGATGCACAACCCACAACGACGCGATCAATCCCGAGACCAGAATCAAACGCAGTTGACCATTGTCTAATGCACTCGCTGCTGCACGCGCTGCTGT